>DATGQC010000561.1:0-5360 GCA_035304425.1 Advenella sp. | reverse complement strand
GCAAGGATATTGCCATGATTTTCCAGGATCCGATGACCGCGTTAAATCCCAGTTATACCGTTGGCTTTCAGATCGAGGAAGTGCTTAAGGTGCATATGGGTCTTGATCGCAAGGCCCGTCGCCAGCGCGCTATCGAACTGATGCGCGAAGTGGAGATTCCCGACCCTGAACGACGCCTGTCGGCCTATCCCCATCAGTTGTCCGGCGGGATGAGCCAGCGCGTGGCCATTGCCATGGCGATTGCGTGCGAACCACGCCTGTTGATCGCCGATGAACCCACCACTGCGCTGGATGTTACCATCCAGGCGCAAATCATGGACTTGCTGTTGCGCTTGCAAAAAGAGCGCGGCATGGCCCTGCTCATGATCACGCACGACCTGGCTGTGGTCTCGGAAGTAGCGCAGCGCGTGGTCGTCATGTACGCAGGACAAGTGGCCGAAACAGGCGAGGTGCGGGACGTTTTTTTCGAACCGGCCCATCCATACACGCGGGCGTTGATTGCCGCCATCCCCGAATCGTGTCGCGGTTCGCGGCGCCTGTCCACACTGCCCGGTATTGTGCCGGGACAATATGATCGTCCGTCGGGCTGCCTGCTTTCTCCGCGTTGCCCGATTGCCCAGGAACGTTGCGTGCGTGAGCGGCCGGCACTGATCAGCTATAGCGGCAGGGCGGTGCGCTGTCATACGCCGCTGATTCCCTTGCAGGAAGTCAAGTCATGAATGAAATCGTATTGAAAACAGAAAACCTGAAGCGCTATTACGATGTGTCGCAGGGGTTCATGAAACCGCGCGCCACGCTCAAGGCGCTCAACGGCGTGTCGTTGTCATTGCAGCGTGGCAAAACCCTGGCGGTGGTGGGCGAATCCGGTTGCGGCAAATCGACGCTGGCGCGGCAGATCACCATGATTGAAGCGCCAACCTCCGGGACCTTGTGGCTGGAGGGAGATCGGGTGGATGCAGGATCGTCGTCGCAGATCAAGGCCTTGCGCAGTAAGGTGCAAATGGTGTTCCAGAACCCCTATGGTTCGCTGAACCCACGTCGCAAGATTGGCGATCAACTGGAAGAGCCGCTGATCATCAATACCAGTCTGAAAAGCGCCGAGCGCAAGGAACGGGTGCGCGACATGATGCAGCGCGTCGGCTTGCGCCCCGAGCATTATTATCGTTACCCGCATATGTTTTCCGGCGGCCAGCGCCAGCGTATCGCCATCGCGCGCGCCATGATGCTGCGGCCCAGTATCGTTGTGGCCGATGAACCCACCTCGGCGCTGGATGTATCCATTCAGGCGCAGGTGCTCAATCTGTTCCTCGACCTGCAGGACCAATTACATACGTCATATGTATTCATTTCCCATAACCTGTCGGTGGTGGAACATGTTGCTGACGAAGTTATGGTGATGTATCTGGGACGGATTGCAGAAAGCGGCCCGAAACAGACTTTGTATGAAAAGCCGTTGCACCCATACACGCAGGCGTTGCTATCGGCGACACCGTCGATCTACCCCGAAAAACGGACCGTGAAAATCAAGATTGAGGGCGAATTGCCATCGCCGTTGAATCTTCCTTCGGGCTGCGCTTTCCATAAACGCTGCCCGCACGCCGTGGCGCGGTGCAGCGATCAGGAACCGATATTGCGCGAAGTGCATGGCCGGCAGGTTGCCTGCCATTTGGCCGAACAGTTCGCTTAAAGGTTTGTGGCGGTTCTGTGCTGTTTACTTGTCGTGGCCCGGCCGGTCTGCATAGCGGCGATATAAGGATATCGGTTGCGCATCGCATTGAGCCAGCCATTGGCTGATGGGGCGTTCATGCAGTACCATGCCGGGCGCGATGTCCAGCAACGGGCGCAGCACAAAGGCACGCAGGTGCATGCGCGGGTGCGGCAGAATCAGTTGCGTGGTGTCCTGCACCAGGTCGTCATAGCAAAGAATGTCCAGATCCAGGGTGCGCGGCGCATTGCGATAGGGGCGCGCCCTGCCATGGTTCAGTTCGATGGTCTGTAGGGCTTGCAGCAGGTCGGGTGCCGACAGCCTGGTTACCAGCTTTGCCGCGGCGTTGATATAATCGGGGCCGCAAGCGTCTACCGGGGCCGTTCGGTACAGGTCCGATACTTGCTGCAAATCAGTATGGGGCAGGGCTGCGATATCGTCCAGGGCACGATACAGTATATCTTCGCTTTCGCCCAGATTCGATCCCAGGCCAATATAGGCGGTATGCACCTGCTATGAAGCCGCAGGACGGCTTGCGGTTGCGCTGCCGGCTGCGCTGTCGCCACCTGCAGATTTGCTTTTGCTGGCGTTGCTGCGCCGTTTGCGCCGTTTACGCGGGGTGCTTGCCGGGCCGGCTGCCTGTTGTTCGGCAGTGAGGGCTTCGATCATTTCCGCGCGTTCGCCCGGACTGGCGTCGGCCAGATCCATCCACCATTGCGCCAGCACGCTGTCAAATTCGTTGCAGGCCGCGCGCAACTGCAGGAAATCACACGCAGCCCGAAAGCGTGGTTGCTCTGTCATACGCCAGATCTGTTTGGGTATACGGCGTTCAAAGCGGGGTTGCATAAACCAGATTTCGCGCATATCCGCCGTGTGCCGACGTTGTATGGCCATTTTACTGATGTGCCTGTCGATGACCAGGTCGGCTGCCTGGCTCAGCGCAGGGATCGGATGTTCCTTTCGCTCCAGGTTTTTCTTCCAGTTAATGTCCACCAGCCGCCATAGCAGCGCTGCAAACAGAAAGCTGGGGCTGACCGATTTGCCGGCACGTACGCGATGATCGGTGCGTTCCAGCGTCAGTTGTACGAATTGTTCACCGCCTGGCTGCGTGAGCACCTGATCGATCAGCGGCAGGACATTTTCGTGCAGCCCTTCCTTGCGCAATTGCTCAAGCGCGATGATCGCATTACCACAGGTCAGCAGCTTGAGGGTTTCGTCAAACAGGCGCGAGTCCGGCACATTTTTGATCAGGCCGGCCAGATTGCGGATGGGCGCCTGTGTTGCCGGTTCAATCGTGCCGTTCAGTTTGGAGGCGAAGCGAACGGCGCGCAGCATCCGCACCGGATCTTCGCGAAAACGCGTTTCCGGGTCGCCGATCATGCGCACCAGATGATTTTTCAGATCGGCCACGCCATTATGGTAATCAATGACGGTTTCCTTGACCGGGTCGTAATACAGGGCGTTGAGTGTGAAGTCGCGACGGGCGGCATCTTCCTGCTGCGTGCCGAACACATTGTCATTCAGAATGCGACCGTCGGCATCGGTGTGCTGATCACCCTGCGAAGGGGCGCGGAAGGTGGAGGTTTCAATAATTTCCTGGCCGAAGACAACATGCACCAGTTGGAAACGCCGGCCAATGATGCGCGCGCGCCGGAACAGTGGCCGGATTTCCTCCGGCGTGGCGTTGGTGGCAACGTCAAAATCCTTGGGTTCGTAGCCCAGGACCAGGTCGCGCACTGCGCCGCCGACGATAAATGCATCGTAGCCCTTTTGCTGCAGCACTTCGCACACCTTGATGGCGTTGCGCGAGACCAGGCGCCGGTCGATCTTGTGCTGCTCACGGGTATAGACCCGGTGTTTATTTTTCTGGACCGGCGCGGCAAAGAGCCGGCTGACGAAGGTGCGAATAGTATTTTTGATCATGTGATTGTTTTTGTTGGTCCCTGTTATTGCAGAGGAAATAGATCCAGCACCGGCCAGCCTTTTTCATTTGCCAGTTCGCGTAGCGGCGGCACCGGATTGGTTGCAACCGGATGGGTCACGGCTTCCAGCAGCGGGATATCGTTCTGGGAGTCGCTGTAGAACCAGCTCTCGCTGAATTGATCAAGTGCAAGCCCCATATTGTTGAGCCATTCATTGACGCGGATGACTTTGCCATCCTGATAACTGGGTGTGCCGACGACCTTGCCGGTGTAGCGGCCGTTTTTGTATTCCGGCACCGTGCCGATGACATGCGGAATGCCAAAGGCGCGGGCAACCGGCGCGATAACGAATTCATTGGTGGCGGACACCAGGCAACACAGATCGCCCTGTTCCAGATGTTTGGCAACCAGGGCTACAGCCTTGTCATGCATGGCGGGTCTGACCACATCATGCATGTATTGTTCGTGAAAGCGCGCCAGCTCGTAGGGCGTATGCAGGTTCAGAAAACTCAGCATGAATTCAACCGATTCTTCTATTTTCAGTGTTCCCGCCGTGTATTTTTCCATGAGCTCATGGTTTTTTGCCTGCACGACCTTGGGATCGCCGCCCCAGCCGTTGCGGGCCAGGAAATCCACCCAGTGACGATCAGTATCGATTGGCAGCAGGGTGTGGTCAAGGTCAAACAGGGCGAGTCGTTGCATCATAGTCAAGTAAGTGTTTTTTCAGGAATGTCTTGATTGAAGATAGGATTTTAACAAGGGAACGGTGATTGATCGCTTTTCAGCAAGCGAATAGCGATCAAGGGCATCGAGCAACGAAGACAAGGCGCTCATATCGCGGGCGTAATAGTTGAACATCCAGTTGGCGACGTCGGCGCTAAGCGGGATGCCTTTGTCGGAAGCCCGCTGCAGCAGCGCGCTGCGGCGCTCATCGTCAGTCAGGGTCTCAAGGCGATAAACCAGGTCCCAGGCAAGGCGTGTGCGCAGATCTTCGCGTATGTCCAGCTGACGGGGCGCGCATGGGCCACTGGCCAGCAGGGTGAACGCCTCGGCCGTATGCTGGCAGGTTTTCCATACGTTGAACAGGCCGAACAGGGCTGCCGCCTGGACGTCGGACAGG
Organism: Advenella sp.; assembly: GCA_035304425.1. GTDB lineage: Bacteria > Pseudomonadota > Gammaproteobacteria > Burkholderiales > Burkholderiaceae_B > Advenella. The sequence continues at coordinate 613 of DATGQC010000561.1, read as the reverse complement.
TTTTGCACATCGTCCACTGCGATGATGCTACCCGGCGCAACGGGCTCGCCGGGGTCTGGCAGGATATCGGTTGCCGTATTCAGGTAGAGACCATGATCGCGTGTGGCAGCGCGCAGCAAATGGGTTTTGCCGCTGCCGTGTTCGCCCCAAAGATAGATGCTTTGTCCGGCAGTGACGCCAAGCAGGCGGCTGACCGTTTCGTCATTGCGGCCCGTCACGAAATTATCAAAACGGGGCGGTACGACCGGCAGGACGTCCAGGATAAGTTGTTCTTTCATGTTTTATAAAAATCACTGCGCCGATACTGGCCGTACACACGACGGATCAGCACCGACAGGGCAGCGCTGATGGGCAGGGCCATCAGCACCCCAAAGAAACCGAAAATCTGTCCGAAAACGAACAGAGCAAAAATAATCACCAACGGGTGCAGACCAATACGCTCGCCCATAATTTTGGGTGTCAGTACCATTCCTTCCAGAATTTGCCCCAGCCCATAGACGATGGCAACAGATACCAGACCGTAATAATTGTCAAACTGCAGTAACGCAGAGAGAATGGCCAGCAGCAAGCCGAATGTGACACCCAGATAGGGAATGAACACGAGCATACCGGT
>DATGQC010000560.1:0-2740 GCA_035304425.1 Advenella sp. | reverse complement strand
AGCAGGCGCACGGTATAGTCCGACAGCACGGACAGACCGTCTGCGCCCTGCATGGCGTCGAACAGGAAATCGGGCTGACCGGCGATCGATACCGTGATCAGGCGTGACGTACGCGAAGCAGGTGAGGTATGGGCGGCGTTGGAGGCGCGGGCGGTGCGGGAGAATGCGTTAGACATAGGACAGCTGCAGGCCGGTACCGCATGGATGGCCTATTTACAAGAAATCAATGGCGTTGAACATGCAGAAAATTCTAATAAACTATCCGTATAAATTACCTTGATATAGCTTTGGTTTTTTGTTGTTTTGAATGGAAAGGCTTTCAAGACGTGCGTATAGATTTAGGAATTTTGAGAATTACCGGCCGAGGGTCTTGGCCCAATGCGGTTGAAATGGCGTGATCAATCGTGTTTGGTGAATACCCATCCCCCGTTTATGGGGTAGAGCCTTAACAGAGTTTGGTGAGTACTCATCCTCCGATTTTGGCGTAGAGCCTGCGGTTGGAATGGAGTGATAAATCGAGTTTGGTGAATATCCGTCCCCGTTTATGGGGTAGAGCAAAAACAAAAAACCCCGCAACTCATTGAATTTACGGGGTAACACGTCTGGAATAACAGATCTTAAAAATCACTTAATATATTAAGTGGTAGGCAGTACTGGATTCGAACCAGCGACCTCTACGATGTCAACGTAGCGCTCTAACCAACTGAGCTAACCGCCTCCAAGAAAGAAAGCAATTCTAACACTGTATTGCCTGACTTGTCCAGATTTTCAAGCCATAAAGGCAAACAATTTCGTCAGATTGTCTCAATCACGGGATATGCTCTTGGATTGATAGCCAATACCGGAGTCTACGGTCCCATAAATCTGGACTTTGCTGCCACTGCGTCCGCCATCGGCCGTGTTACCCGCGCATCCGCTGAGCAGACCAAAACCCAGAAAAAGAGCCAGAGTGTATATCATTGCTTTCATAAAAACGCCTTTATCTGCTTAAGTATCCGCTGGCTCATGCGCTCAGGCGGCAATAATATCCAGTTTGGCCACAGCCAGGGCCAGTGTTTTGGCGCCAGCATCCTTAAACACAATCTCCGCCTGGGCATCTGCGCCCTGCCCGCTTAATTTGATGATTGTTCCATCGCCAAAGCGTGCGTGACGCACGCCCTGACCAATCCGGTACTGCTTGCCGCTGACGCTGACGCCCGAGCTTAAACTGCGCGGCGCCCGCGGCTCTATTCTGCCCGTCGATGGACGCGCATGCGCGTCAACATGCAAACGCATACCCCAGGAAGGCTCGGCCTGCTCGCGGGCGCGCGGCGTCAGCCACTTCAGATGGTCCTCGGGCAGTTCATCCAGAAAGCGCGAGCGCATCGAATATCGCGTTTGCCCATGCAACATGCGCGCATGCGCCAGACTGATGGTCAGGCGTTCCTTGGCGCGCGTAATGGCTACATACATCAGGCGACGCTCTTCCTGCAGTCCGTCTTCAGCCATCATACTGTTTTCATGAGGAAACAGGCCTTCTTCCACACCCGTGATAAAGACCGAGTCAAACTCCAGCCCCTTGGCAGCATGAATGGTCATGAGCTGCACGGCATCCTGGCCGGCTTGTGCCTGGTTGTCACCTGCCTCCAGCGAGGCATGGGACAAGAAAAGCGCCAGCGGTGTTGTCTGTTCCTGGGCGAATGGAGAATCCGGATCGTCGGGTGCGACCGAACGCTCGACCAGGGCCATGGCGGCCTTGCCTTCCAGGTTCTCCTCGGCGCAAAATGCAGTGGCCGCGTTGATAAGCTCACCCAGGTTTTCCAGCCGCTCCGCGCCTTCGCGCTCGGCTTCGTAGTGCGTGGTCAAGCCAGATATATCATTAACGTGCTTGATCAGCTCTGGAAGTGTCAAGGTTTGCGCCGCTTCGCGCAGCGTTTCGATCAATTTGACAAAGGCCAGCAGCTTGCCGCCAGTGCGGCCAGATACCGCCCCCACGGCGTGAATCAGATTGCAGCCAATCTGACGAGCCGAATCGGTCAGGTTTTCCAGTGTTCTGGCGCCGATACCACGCGCCGGAAAGTTAACGACCCGCATGAACGAGGTATCATCATCGCCGCTGGCCACTAGCCGGAGGTAGGCCAGGACATGCTTGATTTCCTGACGCTCGAAAAAGCGCAGGCCGCCATATACCTTGTAAGGTATGTGTGCGGAAAAAAGGGCATGTTCAATGGGCCGCGATTGTGCGTTGCTGCGATACAAAACCGCGATTTCACTGCGCATGCGGCCCTCATTGATCTGCGCGCGAATTTCATCCACGACCCACTGGGCTTCCAGCAGATCGGTAGGCTGCTCAACCACCCGAAGCAGTTCGCCTTCGCCCCTGTCGGTCCACAGATTTTTGCCAAGACGCTCGGTGTTGTGTTCAATCAGTGCATTGGCGGCATCCAGAATGTGACCAAAGGAACGATAGTTCTGTTCCAGCCGGATAATATTGTCACCGGCATAGTCGCGCTCAAAGGTAGACATATTGCCTACGTTGGCGCCACGGAAAGCATAGATGGACTGATCGTCGTCGCCCACGGCAAACAGCGACGCATCGCCGCCCGCCAGCAGGCAGAGCCATTTATATTGCAGCGTATTGGTGTCCTGAAATTCGTCGACCAGAATATAACGAAAGCGCCGCTGATAGTGTTCGCGTACCAGTGCATTGCGCGACAGTAATTCGTAGGCACGCAGCAGCAATTCAGCAAAATCGACAACG
>DATGQC010000559.1:0-6168 GCA_035304425.1 Advenella sp. | reverse complement strand
TGACGCCGGAGCAAATGAACGGCACATACGACCTGATCTTTCTGCTGAGCAAGCAGACCGCCAATCAAGCTGTTCTGTCGCATCTGCTGGATCACCTGCATAAAGACAGTATCGTGTGCACGCTGCAAAACGGCATACCCGAACCATCGGTTGCCGCTGTGGTGGGACAGACCCGCACCCTGGGCGGCGCCGTCGGGTTTGGCGCGACCTGGACCGGACCGGGCGTCTCGCAACTGACTACGACAGCCGATGCCGTGCGGCGCTTCGCTTTCGAAATCGGCGAGATGGATGGCGTCATGCGGCCCCGCTTGCATCGCGTGCAAGACTACCTTGCATGCGTCGGCCAGACCGAACTGCTGGATGATTTGATGGGGATCCGCTGGTCCAAGGTGCTCATGAATGCCACCTTCAGCGGGATGTCCGCTGCGCTTGGCTGCACATTCGGAGAGGTGCTGGACGATCCGCGCGCCTTGCTCTGCGTGGCTTTTCTTGCCGACGAAACAGTGCGCTCGGCACACGCAGCGGGCCACCGAATGGCCCCGATGCAGGGCGAAGATTTCGAACGTTTCGCTCTGCCCTCGCCCGCCGACGCCTTAACGGTCATGCCGTTGATCAGAGCAATCTGGAGCCAGCACCGGCAATTGCGCGCGTCCATGCTGCAAGACCTGGAAAAAGGCCGCGATACGGAAATCGACTATATCAATGGCATCGTTTGCAGCACCGGACGCGCGCACGGGGCGCCCACACCATTCAATGACCGTGTCGTTGAACTGGTCACCGAAGCACAAACCGCACGCGCTTTACCGCGCTTTTCCAACCTGGCCCGCTTTGACGATTTGTTGAATCCCTATCGGGCCTTGCTTGATCAAATACGCTTGAGGAAATAATGGCAAGACAACGCACCATCATTACCTGCGCCGTCACGGGCGCGATCCATACGCCGACAATGTCGGACGCCCTGCCCTACACGCCACAGGACATCGCCGCCCAGGCTGTGGCGGCCGCAGAGGCAGGCGCGTCGATTCTGCACCTGCATGCGCGCCGCCCTCATGACGGCGGGGTTACCATAGATCCAGATGCCTTTGCTGCATTCCTGCCGACCATCAGCCAGGCAACGGATGCCGTCATCAATATTTCCACCGGGGGAAGCCTGACCAATACGATTGAAGAGCGAATAGCGCCTGCCCTGCGCTTTTCACCGGAAATGTGCTCCATGAATATGGGCTCAATGAACTTCAGCTTTCATCCCCTGGCCAAGCGCTACGATACCTGGAAATTCGACTGGGAACGCGATTACGTTGCCGGCTCTGACCACAATATCTTCCGGAATACCTTCGCTGATATCGAAAACGCAGCAACGCAGCTTGCACGGCACGACATCAAATTCGAACACGAGTGCTACGATGTGGGCCATCTTTACAATCTGCGCTTTTGCATGGACATCGGCTTATTCAAGGCGCCGGTTTTCATTCAGTTCATTTTCGGCATCCTGGGCGGCATCGGCCCGGAGGTCGATAACCTGGTTTTCATGAAGCGCACAGCAGATCGCCTGTTTGGCAATGATTACCGCTGGTCGGTGCTGGGCGCCGGCGGCGCGCAGATGCCGCTAGCCACCGCAGCAAGCCAAATGGGCGGCAACGTGCGGGTCGGGCTGGAAGACTCGCTATCGATTTCCCGCGGCAAACTGGCCGAGTCTAACGCTCAGCAGGTGGCCAAGATCCGCCGTATTGTTGAGGAGCTGGGCTGCGAGGTGGCCAGCCCCGCGCAAGCGCGTGACATCCTGGGGCTCAAAGGCGCAGACAAAGTCTTATTTTAGGCGGCGCAGGGGGTGAAAGGCGACCAGCCAATCACCCTTAGGCCGGCCGTCCCTAGGCGATGCGACGCGTTCCTGTCGCTTCCAGCTCGCGCACTGAAACTGTATACATTTGATATTTGCTACACCTCAGCATTCAACTAATCGGTTGCGTGCCTGCTTTCCACTGCCGCGGTGATTGCCCGGCATGCACCTTGAACGCACGAGACAGTGCCGCTTCACTGCCGTAGCCGACCTCGGCGGCGATCAACTTTAAAGGGCGTCCGCGCCGCAGCGCTTTTTGCGCGAGCCGCACCCGCCAGCCCTGCAGATACTGCCCCGGCGTAATACCCACCGTCTCGCGAAACGTCGCCGCAAATACGCTGCGCGACATACCCGCAACCTTTGCCAGGTCTTCCAGTGTCCACTCTTGCGCAGGCGCCTCGTGCATTGCCACCAGCGCATTACGCAGGCGGGCATGCGACAAGCCTGACAACAGGCCACCATGCACCTGGCCGCTTTCCATCAGTTGACGCAACACCTGGATCATTACCACTTCAAACAGGCGCTCAATGAGTGCGACGCGCCCACAACGTTGTTCGAACGCTTCCTCAAACAATAACGCCAATACCGGCTCGGCGCCATCGATATCCGCCAGCGGCAGGCAGACCAGATCGGGCAAGGCAGAGGCGATCGGATTGCCCACCCCGCCCTCGAATGCCAGATGCGCACACACCATGTCCGCACCGATGACGGGATCAGTCACAAAGCGATGCGTCAGCGGCCTTGGGAACAGCAGCAGGCTGGGACGCTCAACCTGCAGCATTTGAATGCCGTGCTGTACCCGGACCGCGCCGCTGCGCACCAAATGCAATTGTCCCTTGGCACCGTCACTTTGCACCGTGTTAATGCCGCATAGCGCGCCAGCATTGAACACCTGCGCATTTACGGGAAAGTGCGTCATCAGCGCAGCCAGCCTGTCCGCCATTTTCATACTCCAAGTTAAATTTTCAGGATTTTACATCACCAAACGTCCTATTAATTCGAACAGAATACGTCTTACGGGATAACACTTCCCTCCGAAAAACCAAATCATTACAGGAAACCTCATTATGACTATTGAAAAAATCCTCTACACCGCTACCGCCACAGCCACAGGCGGCCGGGAAGGCCGCGCAACTTCTTCCGATAACGTGCTCGACGTGCAGCTGTCTACCCCTGGCGAATTGGGCGGCGCTGGCGGCCCAGGCACCAATCCCGAGCAATTGTTTGCTGCCGGTTATTCGGCTTGCTTTCTGGGCGCGCTCAAGTTCGTCGCCGCCAAACAAAAGGTCGCACTACCACCCAACACCACCGTCACCGGCCAAGTCGGCATCGGCCATATCCCCACCGGTTTCGGCATCCAGGCAGCGCTGACCATCACCGCACCCGGCATAGACCGCAACACGCTGCGAGCCCTGGTGGATCAGGCGCACGTGGTCTGCCCCTACTCCAACGCAACACGCGGCAATATTGACGTGACGCTGGTGCTGGCTAACTGATATCGCGCTTTGTATTACGTCTGACTTTTTATTTCATTTGCTCTTTTTATTTCGTCTGACTTTTTCTTGCATCTGACATTTTTCATTTGACCCAATTCAGGAGTATGACAATGAACACCACTACCCGCGCAATCGCCACCGGCCTGCTGGCTGCTTCCCTGCAAGCGGGCGTTACCGCTCACGCGGCACAACCCGGCACTGCTGCGCAAGCGGCAACCCATGCCTCTGTCGACGGCAACTACATCATCACAACCGACGGTGTGCGCCTGTACTACAAAGACTGGGGTCCGAAGGATGGCCCGGTCGTCACCCTAAGTCACGGCTGGCCACTTAGCTCGGACAGCTGGGAATCACAAATGCTCTTTCTTGCAAACAATGGCTATCGCGTGATCGCTCATGATCGTCGCGGTCATGGTCGCTCAAGCCAGCCCTGGGAAGGCAACGACATGGATCACTACGCAGACGATCTGGCTGCCGTGATCAATGTCCTCGACCTCAAAAACGTAACCGCAGTAGGCTTTTCCACCGGTGGCGGTGAAGTAGCGCGCTACATTGGCCGGCATGGCACCAGCCGGATCAAGAAGGCCGTATTGGTAAGCGCTGTGCCGCCGCTGATGTTGCAAACAGTCGACAATCCGAAAGGTGTGCCGCTGGAGGTTTTCGATGGGTTGCGCAAGGCTTCTCTGGAAAATCGCTCGCAGTTATATCTTGATCTCGCCTCCGGCCCCTTTTATGGCTTTAACCGCAAAGGAGCCAAGGTCTCGCAGGGTCTGATCAACAGCTGGTGGGCGCAGGGCATGCAGGCCGGGCACAAAAACACCTTTGACTCCATCGCGGCCTTCTCGGCCACGGATTTTCGTGAAGATCTGAAAAAATTCGATGTGCCAACATTGGTGATTCACGGAGCGGACGATCAGATCGTGCCGATCGACATCGCGGGCAAGGCATCGGCCGCACAAATCAAGGGAGCCAAGCTGATCGTCTATCCCCACGCGCCGCACGGCCTGACCGACACACATAAGGCGCGCTTCAATCAGGATCTGCTGGCGTTCCTGCAGAGCTAAGCGCATCGCAACGAAACACCGACCGTGGGCAGCCCCTGCGGCCGGTGTTTTGCCGTCTGCGGGCATTGTGCCCGCATGCACGTTTTTTCCAACATTTGACATTAGAGCCCGACACCGCCTGAGACACTCAGCGCCTCGCCCGTATGCCTGCGGTCAAGAGAGGGGCAGCGGCAGGTTCAAGATTGCAGCTGCCCAAAGCGGTACTGCGCGCAACATGAATACCATTTCGAAACTGGCTGGATTGGCAGCGAGTCTGGATGAGTCAAAAAGTTGACCATGTGCAGACACACAAATTATTGCATTCGCCGTATCATCTTGAATATACGATGTAATCCGAAGCGCCCGGCTCAAGCGCATTGGCCACCACGCAAGCCGTTTCGGCCCCATCAATATCAGGATATTCAGCAATCAGCTCGCTGATGGAAAGTTCACATAGGTCGATGTCGTCATCGGAGGGCGTTTTGCGTGTGACATAGGTCAGCGACAGAATGCGTGCCGTACTGTTCCACACAATACGTGCCTGCACGATATTGGGCGTCAGGTTTTGTGCGACGATCCACGTCGCTGAATGCAATAGATCCTGGATTTTCATCGTGCTTTGCCGGCCTACAAACGCAATTCAACCCCATCATCCATCAAATCAACAACGCGGCGATACTCGCCTGGCGTGATACCCAAATGCTGACGAAAAAAACGGGTGAAATGCCCTGGCGCCGAAAAGCCGACATTGTAGGAAATGTCTCCGATAAGCGTATCGGGCTTGCACAGCTCGGCGATAGCCGATTCCACCCGAAGCGCATTGGCGTATACGGCGGGCGTCAGGTTGGTGCTACGACGAAACAACTCAAAAAAATGAGCACGAGACAAGCCGCTTTCGGCCGCCAGCTCGGTGAAATTTTCTCCATAATTCAGATTCTCGCGCATTCTGGCTACCGCACGTCGAATTCGTGGATCCATCGTATTGGCACGCAGGCCGGAGAAAAGATAGGAAGCATCCCGCAGCGACGAATGACGCTCTGCAGTGGTCATGAACAGATCAAAAATCTTGCCCTCCAGAATATCCGAGGCGATATCCTGGGACACCAGCATTTCCTCTGCCAGCGCGTTGACCAGCAGGCGGGCGCCCGGCGGCAGCGCGGCGCAGGGTTTGGGAAAAAACTGGGGATGGCCGCTGACGGTGAGTGAGTGCAATACTTTGCTGAGCCAGGCCGTTTCAAGATACAACGCCATCAGGATGCAGCGCCCTTCTCCGCTGGGAGTATGCTCGTACGCATGAGGCTCCCAGGCATTGATGAGCACAACGCTGTCTTTGGTGAGTGGCTGGCTGCGCCCCTTGACCAGAAACGAACTGTCCACCCCGCTGACCTTGATCAGGGCGTGGCAGTGATGGTGGGCATGAATGACCAGCGGCTTGCTCATATCGAGCAAAGATACGCGGCCAAAGGCGCCTTGGAATATTTTAATCGCCGTTGACATGGTACCCAAATGAGAACACCCGCCCGTGCGGGAGGCGACAGGCCGAGTGAGCCCGTCGCATAATATTTGTTAATTATATCAACAATTTGGCGAATAAACGGCTAGGCTGCGCCACGCTCGCCGGACACCTTCGGCAGCGTCTCGGCAGGCGATTGCGACGCATGCCGATTTTTCAATGCCAGCTTATCTGCCAGCAAAGAAGCGATCACGCCAAACACCAGGGCCCAGAATGGCGCGCTGATACTCAGCAGGTTGAGCGAACTCATGCCAACGACAAAAGCCACAAAAGCGCCGA
>DATGQC010000558.1:0-5168 GCA_035304425.1 Advenella sp. | reverse complement strand
TGCAATGGACCAGGCCCTGATCGATGAACTTAATGCGCAGTTGTTAAAACTGGATAGAGACCCATCCGTGGGAGCGATCGTCCTGCAGGGAGAGAACAACGGCTTTTGCTCGGGCAGTGATTTGAAGTTCATTAGTCAGTTGAGCGTGGAGGATATGGCTCGCTTCGAACAGGAAACGGGCGACATGGCGCGCCTGTTTGCCTTTGTGAAAAAACCGGTCGTGGCCGCGGTTGAAGGCTTTGCTATCGGTGGTGGCTTTATTCTGGCCATCTCTTGCGACGTGGTAGTGGCAGCAGAAAAATCACGGTGGAGCTTACCTGAAGTACCGCACGGGTGGCTGACCCCCTGGGGTCTGAACGCATTAATAGAGCGGGTTGGACGGGTGCGTGCCCGTAACCTTTGCTTCTGCCTTGACGAACTGACCGGCAAAGATATGCTAGCTATGGGCGCTGCGGATTATACGGCGCCAGATGGCCAGGTTCAGGAGAGGGCGCTGGCGCTGGCTACCCGACTTGCCGCACTGCCACGGGCAGCCGTGGCGAGCACTAAACGCTTCTTTGCGAACCAGATGATGCCGCACGCCGAGTTGATGGACTTCGAAGCCAATCACTTCTTCGTAGAGAACTGTACCCACCCGGATGCCACCAATACCTTAAATAAACACAGGACCCCCCAAAATGTTGATAGACTTTAATGATGACGAGAGAATGCTTATTGAGGCGGTGAATCGTTTTGCGGAACAGCAGCTCGCTCCCGCTATGCCCCGGCACCTGTCTGACCATGAGTTCCCGACTGCGCTGGTAAAGGCGTTCGGCCAAATGGGATTTATGGGCACGTCCTACGATCCTGAGTACAGCGGTGGGGGCTTGGGCACATGTGGCGCAGCGCTTGTTGCTGAACTGCTTGCCCGGGTGGAGCCGTCTTTCTCGGCGATTTTTTTGTGCAACAGCGCGCCCGCTTCCCTGATTGCCCGCTACGGCAACGACACCCAAAAGCGTCAGTGGCTGCAGGCCATTAACGAAGGCAAGATGATCGCCTCCTTTGGGGTGACCGAGCCGCAAGGCGGGTCCGATGTTGCCGCCGTAAAAACCACTGCCGTGCTGGAAGGGAACGAATACGTTATTAACGGCCAGAAAATGTTTTCGACCAACGCCGGTACGCCGCTACACGGATTTTCGACCGTTGTTGCGGTTACCGACCCGGACGCGGGCGCAAAGCGACTGTCGTCTTTCATCGTGCCCGTTGGTACTCCAGGCTTTTCGGTCGGCAAGCCGGCCAGGAAGATTGGCTGGCGGTTTGCCGACTCGGTTGAACTCTTCTTTGATAATGTACGCATCCCGAAGGAGTATCTCATCGGCCAGCGGGGAGATGGATTGAAACAGGTGCTGACGGTGCTGAGTGTGGGTCGCATCCTGGTCGGCGCGACAGGACTGGGCCTGGCTCGCCGCGCTATCGATCTTGCCAAATCTTTTGGTCGGGATCGTAAAGTCTTTGGCAAGTCTATTCTTGAGCATCAAGGTTTATCGTTTCCACTTGCCGATATACTGACCAAAATCCATGCTGCGGAGCTGATGGTTCGTAATGCGGCCACGTTGGTTGACGAAGGACGTCCTTTCCGCAATGAAACGGGCATGACCAAGCTTTTTGCCAGCGAGCTCGCAATGGAAGCCGCGTTGAGGGCTATCCAGGTTCATGGCGCCTACGGCGTGTTTGAAGAATATCCTGTGTCCGGCCTTTTAGGTGAAGCCAAGGTGTTGCAGATTGCCGAAGGCACGAGCGAAATCCAGCGGCTGGTGATTGCGCGGGAGCTGCTCGATTAGAAAGGTCACTATAATCGGTGCGCAATCGCCCATTTGATCGTGCATTGTGCTTGCCGCATTGCCATTTGCTTGATCTGCAAAGCTTTGGCAGCGGCAGCTTTGATCGCCGTCACTAGGCAGGGGTAGATGGTTTTCAATACATCGAATTTGTTGAGCGCCAACATGGTTAACATCCAACCGATAGGTATATCTCTTCCACATCCGGAATAACCAGCCGGCCTGCAGCGAGGTCTTTCTCGACCATGTGCGACGGCATCGATCCGCGTCTCACGCCATCTTTGAGGAAGGCATGCTTGGTCGGTGCATCTCTCAGACGTCGAGCGATGGGGTATTGATGCCCGCAGTTTTGCGTTCAATCCGTTGGCGATATGCCAGAGAGCTTTGATGAAATTCCGGCCCAAAAATCATCGCAGCCCTCAGCATGAAGGACAGCAACCAGCATAAATTTGGCATATTGACACCGCCCGTTTCTACTACTTACGTGTGGTGGAACATGATTTTGTAATCACGAGCTTGTTTCCGGGAACAGGTTAGTTCGGCGCTGATGTAGGGCGGCGGCGATCATTAATAACCAATCAGATGCTTTGCTGTAGACGAGGACGTGTCTCAGCGAAACTCAGGTTGCGCGCCCGGTGCCGGCGTTGCGCCAAAACCGCCCCGGGCGATAACCGCTTCCCGGCCTCCGTGCTTGTCTATCAACGCGCTCTGATCCGCTTTGGCGATGGCGTCCTGTTGCTCAGGATCGACCATGCCCCGAAGCGTCGCTGTCAGTTGCCCAACAATGTCGCTGTGTTTTTTTCCCGGAACAAGATCGTTTCGCTCTTCCGGATCATTTTCCAGATCGAAAAGCTCTGGCTCCATCCCCACATAGTAGATCAATTTCCATTTACCCTGTCTTATCATGTACGCACCAGACTCTGCGCCTGCAGCGTGATACTCGGAAAAGACCGGACGCTGAGGGTCGTCTGGTGATTCGGCAAGGGTCACAAGTGATCGTCCGGGAAGCGAGCCAGGCACGGGAACCCCCATCCATTCGAGTATGGTCGGGGCGACATCGACAAGAGAAACATGTGTGCCCACTACCTGACGTGTTGCTGCTCCGGGCGCACGCAAGAGCAGCGGAATTCGGGCTGCTTCTTCATACATCGTGGATTTACCCCAAAGTCCGCGGGTGCCCATGTTATCGCCATGATCTGATGTGTAAATGACCAGTGCTTCATCGGCAAGCCCACATTGATCTATTGTCTCGCAAATTTGCCTGAAATGATCATCCATAAAGCTGCATAGCGCCCCGTAGCTGAGCAACGCCTGCCGGCGTTTCGTGTCATCGAAATAATTGTCGTGGGTAAAACACTCGCGAAAGCGCCCGATCCAGGGGTGGTCATCGCGATCGTGCGCTTTGGACAGCTTTGGCAGGGGGATATCCTGTAAACGATACTGGGAGGCAAATTGTTCAGGAGCAATCAGCGGAAAATGGGGTGCGACGAATGACGAAAAGAGCACCCAGCGATCCTGCTGCGCGTGATCCCTGATCCATTCTATTGATGCTCGGGCGATATCCCTGTCATATCGGGTATAGCTGCTTTCGCCGATGCCCACTTCGTCGGCCATCGCGCGCGATTTGTGACGCACAGGGAGCGGATCTCGCACCGAACCCAATAAATCGCCGACGCCATTGACCACATGCATCGGCAATATCTGCCGTGTAAAGCCAGTATCGTCCTGCTCGCTACGATAATGGAGCTTGCCGATGGAGGTCACATCAATGCCGGCGTCCCGTAACGCATGTGTCCAGCCCCTGGGCGTCCCATAATAAGGAAGCGCGTTGTCCCAGTTCCGGCTTTCGTGTGCATAGCGACCTGTTGTGAATGCGGCCCGCGCCGGGATACAAATAGGGGAGTTGGTATAGGCCGAGGCAAATCTGGTGTTGTCGCCTCCAAATGCGTCCATATAGGGCGTTTTGATCCATGGGTGCCCGACAGAGGACAGGGCAACACCAGAATGTTCATCCGACATGACAACGATTGCTATACGGCGCCCGGATTGCTTTGCTGCTATTGAATTCATCTTTATGCCTCCCTCAGGCCTTGGCTGTTCACGATTTTCTGCCAGTGAGCCAGATCTTCTGAAACGTATTTTGAAAAAGCTTGCTGCGTCATCGGCATTGTCTCGATGCCTTCGCCGGCCAGGCGTTTTTTTACCTCCGGCTCAGCCAGCACGTGATCCACTGCAGACCACAGTGTTTGAGTGATATGCGCAGGCATATTTTTGGGGCCCATGATGCCAAGCCATTGCACCGTTTCCAGTTCCGGAATGCCGATTTCTTTAAAGGTTCTGACCTCTGGCAGCAGGGGCGCACGCTGCGCGCCGCTAACGGCCAGTGCACGCATCCTGCCAGATTGGATGTAGGGCGTTGCTCCTGCCAATCCTGGCATGCAAAACTGTATTTGACCGGCCACCATATCATTGAAGCCGGGCCCAAGGCCTCGGTAGGGCACATGCAGCACATCGATGTCTGCAATCAGTTTTAAGCCTTCGAACACCAGATGGGTGATGCTGCCAACGCCTCCGGATGCATAACTGAATTTGCCAGGATTCTTTTTTGTGACTTCCAGAAATTGCTCAAATGTCTCTGGTCCCGACATGTTGGTGACCAACACGTTGGGCGCACCTCCCATCATCGCAATATGCGTGAAATCCTTGATTGGATCGTAAGGGACTTTGCGATAGGCTGGCAGGGTGCCGTGGGTGCTCACATAGCCCAGAATCAGGTTGTAGCCATCCGGGGATGCGCGGGCCGCTGCCTGAGTTGCAATCTGACCGCTCGCACCGCCTTGATTTTCAACGACCCAGGTGGTTTTCATTACCCGGGACAGGTTATCAGCCATGATTCTGGCAACGGTATCAGTGCCGGCGCCAGGGCTGACCGGGACGACAAATCTTATCGGCCGGTCTGGATAGTCTTTGGCAAACGCGATTTTGGGTATGGCGCAGAGTGCCGCACCTCCCAGGGCTGTTTTGAGTAAGTGACGCCGATTGAGTGTCATTTTTGAATGTCTCCCTTATCGTTCTATGTACGGTGTTTTGCATGAGCATGGATGACAGTCTAAAGAAGTAATACCAAGGGGTGGTAGTACAATCGGTGCAGCCCCCTTCTCAAAAAAATTGCATACTCCAAGGAGTTCTGGCTTTGGCGCTCAATCTCGATCACCTGCACGCATTCCTGGTCGTCACCGAAGAGGGCAGTATCAATCGCGCCGCGGTTAGATTGCTGCGCGCGCAGACGGCAGTGGGAAGGCAAATTAAGCTACTTGAAGAGGCGATGGGCGTGGCTTTGTTTGAGCGTAC
>DATGQC010000557.1:0-8856 GCA_035304425.1 Advenella sp. | reverse complement strand
GGGCCCGGTGGAGGATATCACGCTGGCCGAATGGGAAAACACCTTGCGCATCAATATCACCGGCCAGTTCCTGTATGTACAGAACGCGCTGCCGCATTTGCGCAAGGGGACCCACCCGGCCATTGTCAATTTGTCATCGGCGGCGGGCCGTCTGGGCTTTGCCGGCCGTACACCCTATTCGGCTTCCAAATGGGCGGTCATCGGCTTTACCCGGTCCCTGGCCAATGAACTGGGTCCCGACGGCATCCGCGTCAACGCGATTTGTCCCGGCGCAGTAGATGGCCCGCGCATCCAGCAGGTCATCAGCGCCAAGGCCAAAATGCTGGGCAAGCCCCACGCCGAGGTGGAAGATACGTATAAGGCCCAGTCTGCCATGCATACCATGGTTACCGCGGACGATATCGCCAATCAGGCGCTCTTTGTCTGCAGCGATCTGGCCCTGAATATATCCGGGCAGGCACTGGCCGTGGATGGCCATACAGAAAAACTGTATTGACCGGCCGGGCCTGGCTTAACGGCGCCGTGCATCCTGGCGCCTGGCAAAGGAGCGTCTGTGTTGCTCCTGTGTTGCTCCTGCGTTGATCATCAGGCAGGCAGACCATGACGCGCGCACGGTTTTTCCCGAAAACCGCCGCCCTGTCGGGTCCAGAAAACGCCCATCGGGCGCCATGGCACGCTACGAGCCGCACACGCTCATGGCAGCCGCGTTGCCCTTGCGCCGCATAAGGTCCGCAGCCCCCTTATCCCGGATCACATCAACCGGAACTGCCGTCATCCGGCGCCAGAAACAAGCTGGGCGTGCGCGTTGTCATATATTCAAATGCTTCGCGGATGTCGGCAACTACGGCCTGACGGGCAGCGTCGGCATCGCCGCGCTGCAACGCGCCGATCATCGCCCGGTGATGCGCCACCGCCACCTGCTCGCGGGTGCGAGGTGAACCCTGGCGCAGATCAAAGTTCAGGATGGGACCGATGCGCAACCACATGCTCTCTATCATCTGAAACAGCACCGGCATTGCCGCCGCCTCGTATATGGCAAAGTGAAACTGCTGGTTCAGACTGACCAGTTCCTGGGTATCGGCCTGCGGTTTGGCCATTTCCCGGGACAACGTGTCGTTGATCGAAGAAATATCCGATAGCAGCGATGCGCTGGCTTTTCCCGTGGCTTCAGCCACGGCCATCCCTTCGATTTCAAAACGAATCCGGGTAATTTCCGTAAACGTGCCTACGCTCAGAACGGGCACCCGCACCGAGCGGTTTGGCGTCACTTCCAGCGCATGATCGGCCACCAGACGCGAAAAGGCGTCGCGTACCGGCATCATACTCACGCCCAGCGCCTCGGCGGTTTTGCGGATCGACAGTTGCTCCCCGGGCATGACCCTGCCACTCCACAGCATCTGTTTGATCTGTTCCAGGACGGATGCGCTCAGGGTTTGCCGACTGGCAGTGGCTTCTCTTTCGTTTTTCATATAAGGGTAATTACCAAGGTTTATTCTGTGATCACAGTTGTTATAGTTTACTTATATCAACAACAACGACCTTCTGCAACCGCAGTGTATAGGAGACAGGATGAAATCAACAACATTGGTGCTCGCCGGGTGCTGCGCGCTGGCTGCCGCCCCGCTGGCGCACGCCGCTGCCGGAATATCTGACAAGGAAATCCGGATCGGCTTTATTACCGATATGTCCGGCGTATACGCCGATACCGACGGGCCCGGGGGCACCGTGGCCATCCAGATGGCGATTGACGAGGTCGGCGGCGCCATCGATGGCAACAAAATCACGCTTGTGACGGCCGACCACCAGAACCGCGCCGATCTGGCGGCCTCCAAGGCGCGCGCCTGGATCGACCAGAATAAAATCGACGTCATTATCGGCGGCACCAATTCGGCCACGACGCTGGCCATCGCCACCGTGGCTGCCGAAAAACATATCCCGCTGATTTCCGTAGGCGCCGGCGCCACCGCCATCACCAACGAATACTGCACCCCCTATACCGTGCACTATGCCTACAACACCCGGGCGACAGCCTACGGCGTGGCGTCTGCCGTGCTCAAGCAGGGCGGCAAAGACTGGTTCTTCATTACTGCAGATTATGCGTTCGGCCATGCATTGCAGAAAACAGCATCGGAGGTGGTGAGTCAGTCAGGCGGCAAAGTGATGGGCAGCGTCAAAGTACCGCTGAGCACGGCCGACTTCTCGTCCTACATGTTGCAAGCCCAGTCCTCAGGCGCCAAAATCCTGGGTCTGGCCAATTCCGGCAATGATTTCATCGCCTCGGTCAAGGCGGCCAACGACTTTGGCGTGACCGCCAGCATGCGCCTGGCCGGTCTGCAGGTATACATCAGCGACATTCACGCGCTGGGGCTGGAGCCAACGCAGGGCATGTACCGTACCGCCCCCTGGTACTGGGATCAGGACGAACCGTCCCGCACCTGGTCGCAGGCCTTTATGAAAAAGCACGGCGCCATGCCGACCTTCAATCAGGGCGGCGATTATTCTGCGGTCAAAACCTACCTGAAAGCCGTCACCGCCAGTGGCACCGACGATGGCAAGACCATCATGGACTGGTTCAAATCCAATCCGATTGACGATTTTTATATCAAAAACGGCAAAGTGCGGCGTAACGGCCTGCTGGTGCATGACATGTTCCTGCACGAAGTAAAGAAACCGGCTGAATCCAAGGGCGAATGGGATTACTTTAAAGTGTCTGCCACCATCCCGGGTGAAGAAGCCTACGGCCCGGAGTCCGAATCGTCAGCGTGCAAATTGTAAACACGGCCTGTTATTTCATCTCGGGGGCGATCCGGCATTGGCAGCGTCGATCGCTAACATGACCCATGCCTTGCCCCCACTTCTAGCGGAAATCCTGTCATTGTGAATGCCCCTTCTCTTCCTGCAGTCAGTATCATCGGCACCGGCCTGATCGGCCAGGCATGGGCGGTCGTTTTTGCCCGCGCCGGTTGCATCACCACGCTATGGGACGGCCATGCCGCGGCGGCCCGACAGGCGGTGACGCTGATCGAGCAGCAAATGCAGACATTGGCGCAATACGGCCTGGTCGATGATGTGCCGGGCGCCATGGCGCGCATCCGGATCGCAGACAGCCTGGAAGCGGCCGTTGCCGATGCAGACTATGTGCAGGAGAACCTGCCCGAAGTACTGGACATCAAACTGGACATTTTTGCCCGGCTGGATGCCGCCGCCCCGCCCGAGGCCATTCTGGCCAGTTCTACTTCGGGCATTCCGGCCTCGGCGTTTACCGAAGGGCTGGCTGGTCGCGCCCGCTGCCTGGTCGCCCATCCGGTCAATCCGCCTTCTCTGGTTCCCGTCGTGGAGTTATGTGGCGCGCCATGGACCAGCGAACACACACTCGGGCGCACCCGCACCATCATGACCGCCGTAAAACAGAAGCCGGTCACGGTGTTGCAGGAGATCGACGGGTTTATCCTGAACCGGCTGCAGGGCGCGCTGCTGCGCGAAGCCTTCCGGCTGGTCGAACAGGGTTATGTGTCGGTGCAGGATCTGGACACCACGGTCAGCGATGGCCTGGGCTTGCGCTGGTCTTTCATGGGACCGTTCGAAACCATCGATCTGAACGCTCCCCAGGGTATCCGCGACTACGCCCAGCGCTATGGGCCCCTGTACCAGGAACTGGCCAAAACCCAGGTCGACACCCAGCCATGGTCGGGCGCGCTGATAGACAGTGTTACAACGGCACGCCGGGTTGACCTGCCCCAGAACGAGCTGGCCGCCCGCCGGGCCTGGCGCGACCGGCGTCTGATGGCGCTGGCCGCCCACAAGCGGCAACATGCCAACGACAACGCGGCGCAGGACAGCCACTGATCCGACAACGGCCCCACGACGCGTTGCACCACAACCTCGGCAACGCATCAGCGCCGGAACCGCAACCTATTTTCTGAAACTGGATAAGACCTTATGAGCACAAGCAAAAAACCGCACAAAGTCATTATTACCTGCGCTGTCACCGGCGCAATCCATACCCCCAGCATGTCTGCGCATTTGCCGGTCACTGCCGAGCAGATTGCCGATGACGCCATTGCCGCCGCCAGGGCCGGCGCCGCTATCCTGCACCTGCACGCGCGCGACCCGAAAGACGGCCGCCCCACCCAGGATCCGGAATTTTTCAAACCGTTTCTGGCCCGCATCAAGGCAGAAACCAATGCCGTCATCAATATCACCACCGGCGGCAGCCCCCACATGACGGTGGAAGAACGCATGCGCCCGGCCACCACGTTCAAGCCTGAGCTGGCCTCCCTGAATATGGGCTCCATGAACTTCGGCCTGTACACCATGCTGGACCGATTCAAAACGTTCAAGCATGAATGGGAGCGCGAACATCTGGAGAAAAGCCGCGATCTGGTGTTCAAAAATACCTTCAAGGATATCGAAACCATCCTGCGCCTGGGCAATGAAAACGGCACCCGCTTTGAATTTGAATGTTATGACATCAGCCATTTGTATAACCTGGCTCACTTCATGGATCGCGGCCTGGTCAAATCCCCTCCGTTTATTCAGTCCGTATTCGGCCTGCTGGGCGGCATTGGCCCGCATCCCGAAGATCTGATGCATATGCGTCGTACGGCCGACCGCCTGTTCGGACAGGATTATCAATGGTCTATTCTGGGCGCTGGCCGCAATCAGATCCCGCTGGCTACGATGGGCGCGAGCATGGGTTCCAATGTCCGGGTGGGCCTGGAAGACTCGCTCTGGATCGCACCCAAACGGCTGGCCGAGTCCAACGCTGATCAGGTTTCGCAGATACGGCAAGTGCTCGAAGGCCTGAACCTGCCCATTGCCAGCCCCGATGAGGCTCGGGAAATCCTGCAATTGAAAGGCGCCGCCAATGTCAGTTTCTAAGAGCCCGAAGCGGTTCGCTCTGGACGGTCAGCTTGCACTGGTGACCGGCTCCAGCCGGGGTATCGGACTGGCCAGCGCACGCGCGCTGGCCGAGCAGGGCGCCAGGGTCGTCATCAATGGCCGATCGGCGCAGACCGTGTCGCAAGCCGCGCACACCTTGCGCCAGGCCGGGTTGGATATTATCGAAGCGCCTTTCGATGCGGCAGATATCCAGCAGTCGGTCGCCACCGTCGACCGACTGATCCAGGACCACGGTCCGATCCAGATTTTCATGGCCAATGCCGCCATGCAGCATCGCGAAAACCTGCTGAGCTTTCCCCAGGAAAAGTTCGAAGCAGTGCTTTGGCTCAATCTTACCGCGCAATGGGCGCTGGGTCGCCATCTGGCGGCCCATATGGCGCAGCAAAAATACGGACGCATCATCGTGACCGGCTCGATCACGGGCCTGCAGGGGCGCAAGGACATTTCCGCCTATACCGTCGCCAAGGCCGGTTTGCATGCGCTGGCCCGCCAATGGGCCGTGGAACTGAGCCCGCATCACATCACCGTGAATGCCGTGGCCCCCGGATACATCGCCACAGAATTCAATCAAACGCTGGTGAACGACAAGGACTTTAACCAGTGGCTGTTTGACCGGGTGCCCCAGCAAAAATGGGGCAGCCCGGACGACATTGCCAATGCGGTGTGCTACCTGGCCTCGCGGGAGGCATCGTTCGTCACCGGCCAGACGCTGGCCGTGGATGGCGGCTTTACGATCGCATTGTAGCGTCCCGGGCAGCGACGCTCAGCGGACAATATCTCCCCTGAGCGCTACGCCCGTCACGAAAGCGCCGGCATGACACTCATAATTGACCGTGCTCGAATTCACGTTCTTTTTATAGTAGCTCACGATATTGCTCACCCCCGTGCCGCCAAGCTCCCTGGCCCGCTGCTGCAGTTGCTTGTATGCAGACAGGAACGCCCAGGCGCAGGCTTTTTCATCACTGCCCTTGCCGACCCGGCTGGTTTTCTTGTTGGTGACGGCATCGGCCTGGATCACCTGAGCCGGGTCGCGGCGCCCGAATATCATTCGGATCGATGGGTCCACGATGCCCGCCGCCTCGGGGGCGGTCAGCGCCTGGGCAATCGGCAGATCATAGCGCGTATCACGGGCATGCGCCGACATACTTGTCATTGTCATTGCCAGCAAGGCAGTCAGACATGCGATTGAAATTTTACCTGGCATTGCATTTCTCCTGAGCAAAATATTAGAAACCACTACACTGCCCTCAGGCAGAATGTGACAAACATGCCCCGACCTGAAACGATCTGAATTCAACTGCGACATATGTAGGCGGTACAACGCCGCAAGCACCCGAATGTGTACTATATTTCTGAATCTTCCCCGCGAACCGGGGCCGCTGCGTGTTGACCCACCGGGCCGGCGGCATGACGCCACCGTTCTTCGGCAGAAGCCAGACTGCAGACTTTCGCTTTCAAGCCAGAATATGTTAACTATTGTCACAATAAGAAACATATTATAATAACTTTTTCTTTCAGCCGACACGCAGGGAATCAATGACTTCACATGCTCGACTTTGAACTGACCATTTCCGAACAGAACGCACTTGCGCCCGGTTTAGCCACTGCCTCGCAGTGGGCGCGGTGGCTGCAGGCCGGCGGTCCGCAGGAAAAAGAACAGTGTCGGATCCAGAGCCCGCAAGCGCCGCCGGCGCTCGACTTTCTGCCCGCCATGCAGCGACGCCGCCTGAGCGCGCTGTCCCGGCTGGTCTTCGCTGCCGCCTGGCCTATACTGGAAAAGCATCCGCAATGCCCTGTGGTGTTTTCCTCGCGCAACGGCGAAATCAACCGCAGTTTCCAGCTGCTGATTGAACTGGCCAAAGGCAACGGCGTTTCTCCTACTTCCTTTGGCCTGTCGGTGCATAACGCCATTGCCGGCCAACTGGCTATCCATCACGGCAATTACGCGGAGCAGTCAGCCATTTCGGCCAATAGCAACGGCCTGGAAAACGCCATGCTGGACGCCTGGCTGATGCTGCAGGATGGCGCCGAGCGGGCGCTGGTGCTCTACGCCAACGATCCGCTGGACGCCCAATACGACGTCGATATTGATCGGGGGCCGTTTGCATTGGCCTGTGCCCTGCTCGTACAAAAGGGGACAGATTGGCGTCTATGCCTGGACACCAACACCAGCGCCCCGCTGAACGAAGATGGTAGCGCAGGGGTGTGCGCACGGCTGCTTGGCGGCCACACCCAATGGGCAACGCTCACCAACCAGCCGCCTGCCCGCTGGACATGGACGCGCCAGACATGAACCGGGTCAGCGCATACCTTTGGCACAAATGGCGCTGGCTGGCCATCGCCAGCGGCTATGTCGTCTTTGGTCTGTTCGGCATTACCCTCAAGATTGTCCTGCTGCCGTTTACCAGCGGCCTTCTGGATCCATCCCTGCTGGCAAACCAAAGGCGGGCGCGCAGCATCATTCAATTTCTGTGGCGCCAGTTCCTGCGATACGTCCGGCTCGTCGGTGGGCTCGACTACCGCTTCGCCGGCCACGATCGGCTGGGCCGCCCCGGACAGGTCATTATCGCCAACCATCCCTCGTTGCTCGACGTGGTGTTCATGCTGGCCCATGCCCGGCAGGCCAACTGCATCGTCAAACAAGGCTTGCTGGGCAATCCGTTCCTGAACAGCGCTATCCGCGCTTGTGGCTTCATTCCCAACGACGGCAGTGCCCAGGTCATTGACCATGCTGTCGGCGCCTTGCAAAGCGGGCAATCCGTGCTGATTTTTCCCGAAGGCACGCGCACGGGCGATGACAATATCATCCGTTTCCATCGTGGCGCCTGCGCCATCGCCCTGCGCGGCGCGGCGGTGATCACCCCTGTTATAATCCGGATGCACCCCCGTTGCTTTAAACGGAATCAGCCGTGGTATCACATCCCGCATGAAAAAGTTAATTATGAATTCATCATCGGCGATGACATTGATCCGGCCCACTGGAAGTCGGGCAAGCATATGCCTGCGGCGACCCGGCAACTGAATGCCTATCTACAGACTTATTTTGAACGAGAACTACAGAAATGACCACAGCGCTCAATCTGGAAATCAAAGAATTAATTATCTCCAGCCTTGGACTCGAAGACATTGCGCCGGAAGATATCGAAGACGGCGCGCCCCTGTTCGGCGAAGGGCTTGGCCTTGATTCGGTCGATGCGCTGGAACTGGGTCTGGCGCTGCAAAAGCACTTTGGCGTCCAGTTCAACACCAAGACACAGAATTTGCGGGAACATTTCAAAGATATCAATACACTTGCTGCGTTTGTCAATGAACTGAAAAACAATCCACATACCTGAGGGGCTACCATGAATCCATCAGACCACATTTATCAAACGCTCAAGACCGCACTCATTGAGTTGTTTGAAATTGAACCCGAGCGTATCCGGCCTGATGCCGATCTGTACACTGATCTGAACATCGATAGCATCGACGCCATCGATCTGATCGACCATATCAAACGTGTCACCGGCCACAAGCTGCTGGCAGAAGACTTCCGCAGTGTCCGTACGGTGCAGGATGTCGTGGATGCCGTAAACCGTAAGCTTGCGCCTGCATAAAGGAAGCGGGCCGGTGTCGTTTCGATTGCCGCGCAGTGCGCTGCGCCTGTTTAATCTGCTGGTGATGTTGACGCTTGCCGCCTATCCGTTTCTGGTCTATTACGGCAAAGAACGGATCGGGGCCTTGTGGATTACTGCGGGGCTGTTGCTGCTGTGGGGCGTGAAAAGCCTGCTGAGCCGCCAGCGCTGGCAGCAAATTGTCGCGCTGGCGCTGCTGGTCTGCGTCATATTATTCCAATGTGCAGACCAGCCGGGTTTCCTTTATTTTTATCCGGTCGTCATCAACCTGGTGTTGCTCGCGGTCTTTGCCGGCAGCCTGTTTACCTCCATGAGTGTCGTCGAACGCATCGCACGCAGC
>DATGQC010000556.1:0-3161 GCA_035304425.1 Advenella sp. | reverse complement strand
CCGATCGTGCTGGCGCCCGTGGTGGTGGGCTTGTTCTGGCGTACGTTGGTTCTTGCCCCCGATGTCGGACTGGTTGATCTGGTGACGCGCTGGCTGGGACTGGGAAGCTATAACTGGCTGGGCGATCCTCAATTGGCGTTGATTTCGGTGATCGCCATCCATACCTGGCAATGGACGCCTTTTGCTTTTCTGGTGCTTCTTGCCACGCTCTCGACCCTGCCGCCTGACATATACGAGGCGGCGCGTCTTGATCGCGCAGGCGCATGGCAGCGTTTCTACTACATTACGCTGCCCCTCATTCGGCCGGCGCTGGTCATGGTGATGATTTTGCGTATGGTGACGGCGTTGTCGGCGTTTGCCGCGATCTTTGCCGCGACCGGCGGCGGGCCGGGCTCATCCACCGAAATATTGAATCTATACGCTTATCGCACCTCATTTTCTGAGTTGAACATCGGGTACGGTTCCTCACTGGCTGTCGTGCTGCTTGTTCTGACGCTGGCGATTGCATGGGTCATTTTCCGTCTGCGGAGGCCAGAATGAATACACAACCTGCCACCCTGGCGGCGATCGTCC
Organism: Advenella sp.; assembly: GCA_035304425.1. GTDB lineage: Bacteria > Pseudomonadota > Gammaproteobacteria > Burkholderiales > Burkholderiaceae_B > Advenella. Next base: position 2,588 of record DATGQC010000556.1, on the reverse strand, counting down.
GGAAGGTTTTGTTATGGGTATTGGCCGCATGCCTGCTGTCTGTGTGGGTATTTCCGGTGCTCTGGGCGTTACTGACTTCGTTTAAAACAGAGCGCGATGTACTGGCGTACCCGCCCCTGCTGATATTCGAGCCGACGCTTGGTAATTACTACGACGTCATTTTCGGGTCTTCATCGATCTTGCCTAACTTGTGGTCAAGCACGGTGATTTCCGTGTCCACCACGCTGCTGACCATGCTGTTCGCTGTTCCTGCCGCATACGCCATGGCCAGACTGAGGTATCCGGCCAAACGCAGTAGCGGCTTTTACGTGCTGGCCACCCAAATGCTTCCGCCTGTCGGTTTGATTATTCCGTTTTATCTGGTGCTGCAGAAAATCGGCGGATTAGACACGTATAGCGGGCTTACCGCGATATACCTGACCTTCTCGCTGCCTTTTGCCATCTGGTTGATGGTGTCTTATTTCGAGGATATCCCTTTTGAGATGGAAGAGGCTGCGCTGCTTGACCGGGCCGGGCGCTTTCGTACTTTATGGTATGTGATTCTGCCGCAGGTTCGCGGCGGGATCGCGGTGACGACCGTCTTTGTGTTTTTGAATGCCTGGAATGAGTTTTTGTTCGCCGTGGTGCTAACCGGCAACAATGTCAGACCCGTTACGGTGGCGATGTTCAATTTCATTTCCGTCGAGCAGACGCAGTGGGCTCGGTTGGCGGCCGGCTCCATGCTGGCCATGGCGCCCGTGATTATTGTCGGCCTGTTTGCGCAGCGCCATATTGTTAAAGGACTGACTGTGGGTGCAGTCAAGGGAGGGGGGCGTCGATGAGTCAGCCTGGATCTGTCAAGCTGGAAAATATTGTCAAACGGCACGGCAGTTTTACCGCCCTGCATGGCATACACCTGGAGATCGAACCGGGCGAGTTTTTCGCCCTGCTGGGGCCGTCGGGTTCCGGCAAAACAACGACGTTGCGGATATTGGCCGGGCTGGAGTCGGTGAATGAAGGCCGGGTATTGCTGGATGATGTGGATGTGACCCATGCGCAACCAGGTGAGCGCGACGTCGCGATGGTCTTTCAGAGCTATGCTTTGTACCCGCACATGACGGTCGCTGAAAACATCGCCTTCCCCCTCAAAATGGGCGGCATGCCTGCCAGCGCCATCGAAGGCGCAGTCAAAGAGGCGGCAGCCAAAGTCGGCATTGATCATCTGCTGACTCGCCGGCCCGGGCAACTGTCAGGCGGCCAGCAGCAGCGATGCGCGCTTGCCCGGGCGATCGTGCGCAAGCCGCGTCTTTTTCTGCTGGATGAACCCTTGTCCAACCTGGATGCCAAGCTTCGGGTAGAGACCCGCGCCGAGCTGCGCCGACTACAGCGCTCGCTGGGCGTTACCGCCGTTTACGTGACGCATGACCAGGAAGAAGCCATGACCGTGGCCGATCGCATGGCCATCTTCATGGAGGGCAGGATCGTGCAGGTGGGAACGCCCAAAGAGGTGTTTCTGCGACCCGCCAATGCCATCGTAGCCGCATTTATCGGCACACCGCCAATGAATTTGCTTCCCGCCACTTTAGCCGCTGATGGTCAGGTCAGTCTGGAAGGGGCCCGCTTGCCGGTAAATGATGCCCTGGGGCATGAAGGGCGTGAGATCACGCTTGGCATTCGCCCTGGCGACCTGCGAATTGCGCAAAGCGGCATTCCGGCCCAGGTGGAACTGGTGGAGGATCTGGGCGATAGTGTCATCGCCATTATGACAGTCGGCGTTCACCAGGTGAAAGTACGTCTTGGCCAGTACACCAGGCTTGGCGAAGGCGAACGTGTCTTTCTGACATTTGCACCCGAGCTGGCGCATGTGTTTGACCGTAAAACGGGCGAGCGGCTGGCGTCAACCTCTGGTCCATTGAACCCCAGCCAACCTATTTAGAGAAACAGCATGAATCACAATGATAAGACCCGGCCTAATATCGTGCTCATTTTGAATGACGACATGGGTTATTCCGACTTGGGATGCTATGGCGGCGAAATCCAGACCCCCAATTTGGATAGGCTTGCCGCCAATGGATTGCGTTTTACCCAGTTCTATAACACGGCCCGCTGCAGCCCGTCGCGTGCGTCGTTGCTCACGGGTTTGCATCCACACCAGACCGGGGTGGGGGTGCTGACATACGACATGGGGCCGGAAGGCTATGCCGGCAATCTTGGCAAAAACTGCGTGACCATTCCTCAGGCGCTCAAGACCGGGCAGTACAAAACGTATATGAGCGGGAAGTGGCACGTGGCCGGCAGCCTGACCGAACCGACGGATACCTGGCCGCTACAGCGCGGTTTCGATGAGTTCTTCGGCACCATTATTGGCGCGGGCAGCTTTTACGACCCCAATACCCTGACGCGGGGCAACGATAATATTGAACACGAGGCGCGCGAGAACAGCGCGTTTTTCTATACCGACGCCATCAGTGATCAGGCCGCGGCGTATATTCGCGAGCACGCCAGGCAGCACGCCGACCAGCCTTTTTTTGAGTACGTCGCCTACACCGCACCGCACTGGCCCTTGCATGCGCATGACGAGGACATCGCAAAATACAAAGGACGTTTTG
>DATGQC010000555.1:0-8494 GCA_035304425.1 Advenella sp. | reverse complement strand
CGCGAGGCTTCACGCGCGCTTATAGAACGCAACAATGGACTCAATGGCTCGATTGATGATCGGGTCCTGTTTGTCTGGGGACCATATAACAGATGTAATAGAGCGCTGGGTGTGTTCAAACGCCAGAAAATGCAAATTCGGCAGACCGCAGTGTTTCATGCAGGCCGGCACCAGTGATACGCCCATGTTCTGGGATACCATGCTCAGGATACTCAGCCAGTGACGCGTCTCGTCTACGGCCTTGGGAAAGAACCCGGCGCTGATGCACATCGACAAAAGTATTTCATAGTAAACCGGCGATACATGACGCGAAAAAAAGATAAACCGTTGCGCACTGAAGTCGGCCAGGGTAGGGGCCTTGCTTTGCAGTATCGGATTGTCCTTGTGGGCGCATATCAGGAACGGTTCGCTGACAATCACCTGATCCTGCAACTCGGTCGGCAGCCGATTACTGTGGATGAATCCGACATCAACATGGCCCATTGCCACTTTATCGACAATGTCGCTTGAATTGGATTCAGCCAGTTCAATATTCAACTGCTCGCCTTCACGCCCCAACCGCTGCAATAATGCCGGCAGGCCGCGATAAACCATGGAACCCACAAAGGCGATGCGCAGCCGGCCGCGCTCCGTCGTGTGGGCAAGACGGTTTTTCAGCGAGCTGGCATGACTAAGCAGGAACAGCGCTTCCTTATAAAGCACGGCGCCTGCGGGCGTCAGGCTGACATGCCGGCTGTTGCGTTCAAACAGTTGCGCCGCCATTTTTTCTTCAAGCTGACGAATGGCCAGACTCAGTGGCGGTTGTGAAATATTCAGACGTGCGGCGGCTTTACTGAAATTGAGGGTTTCAGCGACGGCGACAAAATAGCGAAGGGTGCGAAGGTCCAGATCCATCTATATATTATATGTATAGATCTAAATAAAAATAGTATTTCCATATATATATCAATTTATTTACGCTGTGCATACTATTGAAATTCAGAAAGGCCAGCTCATGGAGACAAATAATATTCCCGATAGCCGGGGCAGCAATTTCTTTACGATGGATCCTTATTCCGGCGCCCTGTTGAAAACCTATCTGCCAGCGACGCTGTATGCCCACCTGTTGCCGGTTTTCAACGAGCTGGGCGCGGCAGTGGGGGCAAGCCTGGACGAACTGGCGGATATCGCCGATAAAAATCCGCCCCAACTGTCGGTGCGCAACCGTCAGGGCCAGGATGCCTGCACAGTGACCAAACATCCGGCTTATGTTGAACTGGAAAAAATGGCCTATGAAAAACTGGGCCTGGCAGCCATGTCGCATCGGCCCGGGGTGCTGGGCTGGGATCAACCCTTTCCTCCCGCGGCCAAGTACGCGTTGTCGCATTTATTCGTGCAGGCTGAGTTCGGTCTGTGCTGCCCGGTCAGCATGACCGATTCTCTGGCGCGAACGCTGAAAAAATTCGGTGATCCGGCGCTGGTTCAACAGGTGTTGCCGCAAGTGACGGCAACCGAGTTTGCCGATCTGCGACAGGGCGCCATGTTCATGACCGAGCAGGCTGCCGGATCCGATGTCAGCGCGACGCAGGTGATCGCACAGCCGCAACAAGATGGGCACTGGCGCCTGACTGGGGATAAGTGGTTCTGCTCGAATCCCGATGCGGGCTTTGCCATGGTGCTGGCACGCAGCGAGGATGCCGACGGGCTCAAGGGCGTGTCGCTGTTCCTGTTGCCCAGAATAGCTCCTGACGGTTCTCCCAATCAGTATCGAATATTGCGCTTGAAAGACAAGCTCGGGACCCGTTCCATGGCCAGTGGTGAAATCAGACTGGAAGGCGCCTTCGCGTGGCTTGTTGGCGAGCGTGGCAAAGGCTTTCAACAGATGGCCGATATGATCAACAACTCCAGGCTGTCCAACGGGATGCGCGCCGCCGGCCTGATGCGGCGTGCGGTTAGCGAAGCGGTCTATTTCTGCAGACACAGAAAGGCTTTCGGCAAGCGACTCATCGAGATGCCTTTGATGCAGCGGCAACTGGTCAAGATGATGACGCGGGCTGAACAGGCGCGCTCGGTCATGTTCCAAACGGCAACCGCGCTGGAAAAGGCAGATGGCGGTGATGCATTTTCCAGGGATTTGCTGCGTATCCTTACGCCACTGATCAAGTTTCGCGCCTGCCGCGATGCCCGGGTGGTAACCGGCGATGCCATGGAAGTGCGCGGCGGCTGCGGCTATATTGAAGAGTGGGTTGAGCCGCGCCTGATGCGCGATGCCCACCTGGGCTCTATCTGGGAGGGTACCAGCAACATCGTGGCGCTTGACGTATTGCGCGCAATACGCAAGAGCAATGGGTTGGCAGCGCTGCAAACTCACGTACAGACCTTGCTGGAGACAGGCCGGCCATGCGAGGCATCGATGGCCGATCTGCAAGCCGACTGCATTGACAATGCATTTGCGCTGGCAAGACGCGTGGCCGAGAGCGATGATGCCGTTATGGCGCGGCAGGTTGCGTCGGCGCTGTATCATGTGGCGGCACTCGCCGGCATGCGCTGGGAAGCCACACATAGCGGGCTGGAGTCACGGGCCGTCCTGGCCGATCAGGTCCTGATTCATCGCCTGGCGCCGCGTGACCCTTTATCACAGACGAAATGCGAGGGCGCCATGCAGGCCCTGTTGGCTTACGCGCTGTAATCTGCATACATACTCAATTTTTACAATATGCGCGACCGATTATGTTGCACGGCTCTGCGCAACAGGAGGAGACTCATGAACAAATCAAGGATTTATGCCCTGGCGGGCCTGCTGGCTTGTCTCGCGGTTCCCGGCGCTGCGGTTGCAGCAGATAAATTTCCATCCGAAGTGGTCAAACTCGTGGTGCCGTACCCGCCAGGCGGTCCGACCGATGCGCTGGCGCGCCGGCTGGCGCAGGGCGCCGGGGAGAAACTGGGTACCACGATTGTGGTTGAAAACAAGGCAGGAGCCAATGGCAATATTGGCGCCGAGTATGTAGCGCGCGCCAAGCCTGATGGCTACACCATTATGTTTGGTACCTCGGGGCCGCTGGCGATCAATACCAGCATGTATAAAAAACTCGGCTATCAACCGGAAACAAGCTTTACGCCGATTATGAAAATCGGTCACTTGCCCAATATTCTCGTTGTCAATCCCAAGGTTCCTGTAAAGAATGTGCAGGAGCTGATTGCCTATGCCAAAGCTAACCCGGACAAAGTGACCTATGCTTCTTCTGGTACCGGTGCGTCGTCTCATCTGGCGGGCGTGTTATTCAATACCATGGCGGGCACCCGCATATTGCACGTGCCCTATAAAGGGACGGGGCCGGCGCTCAATGATTTATTGGGTGGACAGGTGTCCATGGCCTTTACCGATGTCCTGACCGCCTTGCCGCATATTCGCGAACACAAGCTGAACGCCTTGGGGCTGGCCGCGGGCCAGCGCTCCAAGGCTTTGCCCGAGCTGCCGACTATTGCGCAGCAGGGACTGGACGGGTACGACGTCAGCGTCTTTTTCGGTATTGTCGGGCCGGCTGGCATGTCTGATCAGGTGGTCGCGTCATTGAATGACGCGTTCAAAAGCGCCATGGCAGAACCCGACATTCAGGCCACACTGGCCAGCCAGGGCATTGTTGAAGCAGAAAAAAAGACGCCTGAAGAACTGGCCCAGTTTATTCACGGCGAAGTGAAAAAATGGCACGACGTCGTCACCAACGCATCCATCAAGCTCGATTAACTATGACCGCAACACAGACTCCTATTCCTGCAGCCTCGCTTACCGGGATCCGCGTGATCGACCTGACCCGGGTGCTGGGCGGACCGTACTGCACGCAAATTCTGGCCGACCATGGCGCAGAGGTACTCAAGGTCGAACCACCGGCAGGCGACGAAACGCGTGGCTGGGGCCCACCGTTTATTGATGACACTGCCGCTTACTTTATGGGTGTCAATCGCAATAAGAAAGGCTTGGTCGCCGATTTGTCAACCGAGAACGGTCAGCACTTTTTGCGTGAGCTGTTGTCGCAGGCTGATATTCTGATTGAAAACTTCAAGCCTGGAACACTGGAAAAATGGGGGCTGGGCAAGGATGCGCTGCAAGAAGCTTTTCCACACCTCATTCATTGTTGCATTAGCGGCTTTGGTGCGGATGGCCCGCTAGGTGGCTTGCCCGGCTATGACGCCTGCGCCCAGGCTTTGTGCGGGCTGATGAGCGTCAATGGAGAAAAGGACGGCGCTCCCACGCGCGTGGGCCTGCCAGTGGTCGATATGGTGACGGGGCTGAACGCGGCCATCGGGGTGCTGCTTGCCGTGAACGAACGCAGATCCAGCGGCAGGGGGCAGTATCTGGACATCTCACTTTTCGATTGCGCCGTTTCGCTGCTGCATCCTCATGCGCCTAATTATTTTGCCAGCGGCAAGGTGCCTGCTCTGACCGGCAATGCACATCCGAACATCGCCCCATATGAAAGCTTTCCGACGGCGGGCGGCGAGCTGTTCCTGGCCGTTGGCAATAACCGGCAGTTCGCCACCCTGTGCAAGGTGCTCAAGCGCCCCGATATTGCACAGGACGCGCGCTTTGTCGATAATGCGCAACGGCTGGCCCACCGACAGGTTCTGCATGAGACGCTGTGTGCAGTGCTGGCGGCGCATCAGGCGGCCGAACTGGCCGACGACCTCATGAGGGCCGGTGTGCCCGCTTCTCCGGTAAATAACGTGGCTCAGTTGCTGGCGCACCCGCATACCCGTCATCGAAAGATGGTGATCGAGCAGGGCAGCTACCGTGCCATTAACACACCGATCAAACTGTCGCGCACGCCTGCACAATTTCGGTTCGTCCCCCCGGGTTTTGGCGAACATAACGAGGAATACGGCATAAAGTAATGTATTCAAACGCGGTTTAAATCGCACTGTCTGGTTACGTTTTTGCGGATAGTGTAATATTGATTTGACCGGCTGGCCCAGGGCATGCATCAAGTCCGTGCCACAACAGGCTGGCCATTATCCAATTCAATACGACACAACACAACGAGACAGACATGACATACAAAGCCCCTCTTGACGATATGTTCTTCAACCTTAAGGATATGGGCCTGCTAGAACAGGTGCTGGCTCTGCCTGGCTATGAGGAAATCAGCGACGATATCGTTGACGCTGTCTTATATGAAAACGCAAAATTCGTCCAGGAGGTGGTGGCGCCAACCAACCGTGAAGGCGATCAGCAGGGGGCTAAATGGAACAATGGCAAAGTGACCACGCCCGCCTCGTTTATGCAGGCGTTCAAGGCCTTTGGCGAGGGTGGGTGGCAGGGCCTGCAGCATTCGCCGGAACTGGGTGGCCAAGGTTTTCCGAAACTGATTTCTGCAGTCATCTCTGAAAACCTGAATGCGGCTAATCTGGCCTTTGCTTTGTGTCCGTTGCTCACCGACGGTTGCGTCGAGGCCATCACGCAAGCGGGCAGCGAGCAGCTTAAGCAGACCTTTATACCGCCCATGCTCGACGGCCGATGGACCGGCACCATGAATCTGACCGAGCCGCAGGCGGGCTCCGACCTGGCCCTGCTGACCACCAAGGCCGTTGCTCAGGATGATGGTACCTATCGCATCAGCGGCCAGAAAATTTTCATCACCTATGGCGATCATGACCTGGCAGAGAATATTGTCCATCTGGTCTTGGCCCGTACGCCCGACGCGCCCAAGGGCGTCAAGGGGATTTCCCTTTTTGTGGTGCCTAAATTCCTTGTCAATGAGGACGGCACGCTTGGCAAACGCAATGACGTCTGGTGCGCCTCTATTGAAGAAAAGCTGGGCATCCATGGCAGTCCGACTGCCGTGCTTCTTTATGGCGCCGATAAAGGCGAGGTCGGCGAGGGGGCCATCGGCTATCTGGTTGGCCAGGAAAACTACGGGTTGCAATATATGTTCATCATGATGAACGCGGCCAGATACAACGTAGGCATTCAGGGTATTTCGGTATCCGAGCGCGCGTTGCAGCAGGCACGCGCCTATGCGGCAGAAAGAGTGCAGGGTAACGCGCTGGAAGGTTCCGCCTCGCCGGTCACCATTGATCATCACCCTGATGTGCAGCGTTTGCTGATGACCATGCGCGGCCTGACCGAAGGCGGTCGTGCGGTGGCGCTGTATGCCGCCATGTGCAACGATATTGCGCATCAGCATGCAGATAAAAATACCGCTGATCTGCATCGCGCTCAGTATGAGTATCTGGTTCCCATCGTCAAAGGCTTCAGTACCGAGAGCGCGGTTGAAGTGGCTTCACTGGGCGTGCAGGTGCATGGGGGAATGGGCTACATTGAAGAGACCGGCGCAGCCCAGTATTATCGGGATGCCCGGATTTTGCCTATTTATGAGGGCACGACGGCCATCCAGGCCAATGATTTTATCGGGCGCAAAATCCTGCGCGATGGCGGCACAGTCAGCCGGGGCTTTATCACCGCGATGTGCGACACGGTCAACGCGCTGAACCAGCACCAGGAGGATGCCACCCTGGCCTTCATTGGCGCGCAACTGGAAGTGGCAGTTCAGGCCTATCAGAATGCCCTGGATGCTGCGCTTGAGTTCGCCGGAGCGGGCCAGATGCGCAGTACGTTTGCGGGCAGCGTCCCGCTGCTTATGCTTGCTGGTTATGTACATGGGGGCTGGCATCTGGCTAACGCGGCCTTGAAAAGTCGCGAGCGACAATCGGATATTCATCGACAGAAACTGGCCACAGCAGTATTTTATGCTGCTCATGTATTGCCCCGGGCGCTGTCATTGTCGTCTGCAGTCAAGGCAGGCGACAATGTGCAGGACGCATTTTCAGCCGTTTTTCCTTAACGCGCATGGGCGTCGTGGTTTTGTTTTAATATGCAAATTGGGTATATCAAAATTATTATTTATTCTTTTAGGGAATAAATAATCTTTGCCATAATCCCGGTATACAGTCCGGTGCCGTGCATCGGACATTCCCCACGCTTACCAAGGAGATACCATGAGCACATCACTGCGTTTGGGCGATACCGCCCCCGATTTTGAACAGAATTCGTCCACTGGCCCCATCAAGTTCCACGAGTTTCTGGGCGACAGCTGGGGTGTTCTGTTTTCTCACCCGGCTGACTTCACGCCTGTTTGCACGACAGAGCTGGGTTACACGGCAAAGCTGGCCGATGAGTTTGCAAAGCGTAACGTAAAGGTATTGGCAGTATCTGTCGACGACGCCGATTCACACAACAAATGGATCGATGACATCAACGATACGCAGAATACAACGGTGAATTTTCCGATTCTGGCCGATGATGATCGTAAAGTATCTACGCTTTACGACATGATTCATCCCAACGCCAGCGCCACTGTCACTGTACGCTCTGTATTCATTATCGATCCGGCCAAGAAAGTTCGCCTGATCATTACTTATCCGGCCAGCACCGGCCGCAATTTCAACGAAATCCTGCGTGTCATTGATTCATTGCAACTGACTGATTCTCATAGCGTTGCCACGCCGGTCAATTGGGAAGACGGCGATGACGTGATCATTGTTCCGTCATTGAAAGACCCTGAGGTGCTCAAACAGAAGTTCCCCAAGGGTTTTACGGAAGTGCGTCCCTATTTGCGTACGACGCCGCAGCCAAATAAATAATCATTGCTGTGGGGAGCGCTGCCTGTGCGCTGTCACGGGCAGCACACCCTAACTGCTTTCGGGCAGGCGCTCATATAAAAAGCCATGATGATTCAAGTCATGGCTTTTTTGCGTTTGGCAAAGGCCCCATGGGCGGCTTTGCCTGCGCGCATTGATGTGGGAGCAATGACCGTCAAAGTCGCGCGCGTACGCGAGGCGCGGTTTAGGAAGGTAAGTCCGGCCGGTGACCCGGCAGGTGTATGTGGATCAGGCGGGCGGCAGGGCAGGGGCTCTTCCGGTTAAATCAGCACACAGAATGCAGGCGGTTTTAATCTTTTGATTTAAAAGGAAAAAATATTTTTTCGACGAGCGGTGAAGATGGAATACAACACGACGGTCGCAACGGGCTGAAATTACGCTTGCAAAAAATACTGTATGGATATACAGTATTACTTATCGCAATGCATAGTCGCGATATAACTAGATTAGGGTCCTAGTTATCGCCTGCCCGCTGTTGAATGTGGTTCCAGTTTGGTGTTTTCCAGCATTCAGATTGTCATTCGACCCGGGCGGGCACCTCTTAACTCTTGGAGAATTCATCATGACAACTCAAATTCGCAAGCCAGGTGCCTCTTCTGCGTCAACTATATCAGCCTGCCGTCAGTTCGACCAGTCCTTTGCCACCCTTTATCGTAAAAAAAGCAGCAAAATGCAGCGCAGCAGCCATTTGCTGGCCGATATCTGCATGGTGGCTGCGTGGTTTGCGTTAATTCCGGTCATGAATCTTTTGGGCACTGCTGCCGGTCTGGCTTGATCATTGTGCTGCTATCGCAGCAATGTCGCCCATACCAAGGTATTGCTTAGATATTTGAGATATTCTTGGGATATTGTTCGGGTA
>DATGQC010000554.1:0-7723 GCA_035304425.1 Advenella sp. | reverse complement strand
GAAGGTTTTCAGCGTGCCGAGTTTCTGCTTGAAAAAGGCGCGGTCGACATGGTTGTCGACAGACGCGAACTGCGTACGGAATTGGCCCGCCTGATGGCTCTGCTCACACGCCAGTCCAGTGAAGCCGTGTCTGCCTGAGGCAGGAGGCACGGATGGATTCTGACGCTTTTCGGCTCGAGAAAACGCTGACCTATCAGTTGCATCAATTGGCCAGGCTGATTGATCGGCGTGTTGACTACTCGGATATCCAACGTATCGCCCTGAATGCCGGCGAAGGGCGCACGATCGCGGTCCTGGGCTATTATGGGACCTTGTCAGTGATCCAGCTGGCCCGGTTGGCCAATCTGGATAAGAGCCAGGCAAGCAGGGCAGTGGTGTCGCTGGTTGAAAAAGGTATTATAGAAAAACGCAGCGACAGCCGGGATGCAAGAGCGTTCGAACTGTTCCTGACGCCAGCCGGGCAATCGGTCTACACCGATATCGTCGATCTCATCGTCCAGCGTAACGAAGTGGCGCTCAAATCGCTTACGCCTCGCGAAAAACAGACCTTGTTTGGCCTGTTCAGCAAAATCCACCAGAATCTGACTGATTAACAGGCGTGCGAGCGGGGTTCCTGACCTGCGCGCAGCGACCGTATTACGGGTAAATACGCATATATGCTTGCTTGTATTTAGTTGATTTTTCAATTAAACTGCCCAAAAATTAGGCTACAGAATTTGTGGCATTTCAGGATAATAGCGTCAGGAGACTCCTCATGCATCAGCCCTTGCGGCAGCCGCGCGCCTCTTTATATCACCCCTACACCGTTTATGCGCCCTATCACCCCGGCGCCGGGCAGGATGCAACCGTGCCGGTGACCATTGTCGGGGGCGGGCCCATCGGGCTGGTCAGTGCGCTTATTCTGGCGCGCCATGGCATCCGTTCGAATGTGCTGATATCGGAATGTCAGGTGACCGAGGGCAGCCGGGCCATTGTGTTTACCAAGCGCTCCATGGAAATCCTGGATTTTGCCGGCGTCGCAACGCGCATCATGACCAAGGCCCTGCCGTGGACCAGCGGAAATTCGTACTATAAAGGTGAACGGGTATTTCGCATGGAAACGCCGGTCGATGATCACGACCGTTTCGCGCCGCTGAACAACCTGCAGCAGAACTGGCTGGAGACCTATCTGGTTGAGGCTGCGCAGGCACAGCCGCTGATCCGCTTATGCTGGGGCAATCGGCTCACTTCCTTTGCGCAGGACCCGTCGGGCGTGGCGCTGGTCGTGGATACGCCCGACGGCGAATATACCTGTCGCACGAACTGGCTGGTTGCCGCCGACGGCGCCCGCTCGACGGTGCGTCAGCAACTGGGGCTTGCCCTGGAAGGTGACAGCTACGAAGGCCGGTTTGTCATTGTCGATATTCGTATTGATCTGGATCTGCCCACGGAGCGGCTGGCGTTCTTTTCTCCAGACTGGAATCCTGGCAATACCATTCTGATGCATAAAGAACCGGACAATATCTGGCGTTTTGATTATCAGCTGGGCGCCGAGGTCAGCAGCGAAGAAGCGCTTAAGCCGGTGAATCTGGCCGCAGCGGTCAATGCGCAACTGCAGATGATGGGGTACCAGGATAAAAGCTGGGAAATGGATTGGGCGTCGGTTTATTCAGCGCGTGCGCTCACTTTGCCAGACTATGTGCATCAACGGGTCATGTTCGTGGGGGATGCTGCGCATCTGCTGCCTATTTTCGGGGTAAGAGGCGCCAATACCGGGTTTCAGGATGCGATGGATCTGGGCTGGAAGCTGGCGGCGGTCGTCCATGGCAAGGCTGACACCGCATTGCTGCGAACCTACAGCGCAGATCGGGTAAGCGCCGCCAGGGAAATCATTGCCGAGGCGGGTAAAAGCACGCGTTTCATGGCGCCGCCAACCGAGGGCTTTCGGTTGCTGCGCGATGCCACGCTTGCTTTGTCGCTCAGGCACGATTTTGTACGGCCGCTTTATCACTGGCGTACCTCCCGCGCCCACGCCTATCGCCAGTCGCCTCTCAATAGCGTGCAGGACGATAATGCCATCATGCCGGCAGCCAATGAAAATGGTAGCGTGTTTGCCAATTTGAAGCTGGCTGATGGCAGCCATCTGTATGACCATTTTGGCGAAGGCTTTCAGGTTGTCTATATGGCAGGCGGGCAGGGGCCGCAGGCGGCGCCCGAATCATTGAGGCAGGAAGTGAATGCCTTGCAGGCAGTCGGCAGGCCTGTGGTCTTGCACGTGCTTGGCGCTGGAGAGGGTGCGGTTCAGTTGCGTGCAGATCATATTGCCTACCAAATGCCGTTCGATGTGTTGCGGCAACGTTATGCGGTCAGCGGCGGGGAGGTGTATGTAATCCGACCGGACCATCACGTGAGCGCACGCTGGCAGCAGTATGCCTGGGGCTGCCTTAGTCAATATATTGGGCAATTGCCAGGCGGCATTGAAGATCAGGAGAATTAAGATGAGTATTCAGATCCACGCGTTGGAGCAGGTATACGACCATTTGGCCGAAACCCTGGATTTAATCCCTGAGTCGGGCCGTGCCCTGATGCTGACCCGGCTGGCGCTGCTGATGAGCGAGCAAATCGGGCAGCCGGACGTCATCTGCAGACTGATTGATGAGGCGGCGCTGACCGACTAATGGAAATTGCCACTATCCATCAATCGGATGGAGTGGCATGATTGATGCTGCAGTCGCTCAATCGTGGGGCAGCGTTTTTTGCGCAGTGCCGGCGCATGCATTCGCCTTACGGCATAAAAACCGCCAAGGCAGAATAAAGACTGCCAGAATAATGACTTATTAGTGGAGATTACAAATGAATATCAAACAGTGGCTGTCCGTGGTTACCCTGGGTCTGGCCGGGACGGCCGCCCAGGCTGCGTGGCCGGAAGGGCCTGTTACCTGGGTGGTGCCGTATCCGGCAGGGGGTGGGACAGACGTCATCGCCCGCACTGTGGCGGCGTCCCTGGAAAAAACGCTGGGGCAAACCATCGTGGTAGAAAACAAACCGGGCGGCGGCACCGCCATTGGCGCCTCTGCTATCTCGCGCGCCAAACCCGATGGCTACACTGTCGGTACGGCCGATTCAGGCACGCTGGCATTCAATCCGTCGCTCTACAAAAGCCTGACGTATGACCCGGCCACATTCACCTATATTGGTGGACTGGCCCGGTTCCCGCTGGTTTTGGCGGTGCCGGCCAATTCTCCGTTCAAAACAGTCAACGCATTAATTGAAGCGGCCCGTAAAGAGCCGGGCAAATTAGCGGCCAGTTCAGCCGGCGCCGGTTCTCCCCACCATCTGGCGCTTGAGCGCTTCAAGCAACTGACCAAAACCGATATCGTGCACGTGCCCTACAAGGGCGCGGCACCGGCCCTGCAGGATCTGATCGGCGGTCAGGTTGATCTTATGTTCGGTGATCTGGGCTCGTCACTGCCCAATATCAAGGCAGGCAAAGTCAGGGTGCTGGCTGTGACCGTGCCCGAGCGGCTGGCTTTGCTCCCTGATGTGCCGACGATGGCGCAGGAAGGGGTCGGAGACTTTGTTGCCTATGCCTGGCAGGGCCTGGTCGGTCCGGCGGGCATGCCCGACGAGATCGTGAAAAAGCTGGATGCGGATTTGAAGGCCACGCTCGAAAGCGAAGCGGTAAGCAAAAAAGTGCAGGCGCTGGGGGTAGAGATTATGCCCATGACCTCATCTGAATTTAAAGCTTATTCCGACAAGGAGCGCGAAGACTGGGCCAAGGTTATCAAGGCAGGGAACATCACGCTGCAGTAAAACGCTGCGGCAATAAAACCACGCGCCGGGGTAGGACAGCGGCGCGCATGTTAATCACAGTTTCATTTTTAGCACTGCTCATTCGGTAAGAAAAAGTCTGGGACAAAGGCGTCCAAACGATAGCCATATCCGATAGCCATATCGGTTCACAACAAACAAAAAAAGCCCCTGGTCTATTGTGCGCTGCTTCAAGTGCTGCGCAATAGACCAGGGGCTTATTCCATTGTGCGGCCTGTTTCACGCATGAGAGACAGGCCGACAGTGGTTTACTCGTCGCGGGTTTCCACGATTTCCAAGGGTTCGGCCTGAACCTGAGTGCGTGCCTTGCGAGGTCGTCCGGCCGGTTTTGGAGGCGGGGCCATCATCGCTTCTTCCGTGAGTCCGGAACGCGTCTCGACCCATTCCATACCAACACCAGAAACGATTTCTTTGAGCACTTCCTTGTCGGTGCCGACGGCGGGAGCAGAAACGGCAGGCGCTGAGGAAACCGGCGCCGCAGCGGGCGCGGTTGTCGCAGGCGCTTCGGCTGCTTCAGTTGTTTCAGCTGCTTCAGTTTCCGGCTGCTGTGCAGGCGCCTCATGTGGCGCGGCATTATCCGCAACATTGGCCGGTGCCTCGGACGCTACAGCATCGGCGCCTGCCGGCGCGGGGGCATGCTCCGTCGCCGCTGGCTCGACCGGAGCCGCTGGTTCGGCTGCGGTGGTCGTGGTTGCGGCTGTATCGGGCGCGGCTGGCGTCGGTGCTTCCACAGGCGCGGCTGTTGCGGCAGCCGGCTCGGCCAGGGCAGCCACCGGATGATCCGCTGCTGGTGTGTCAGTGACCGCGGTTTTGGCTGCAGCGGCATCCGATGCTGTGGCATCCGCCAGGCTCGTCGGCTGGTCGCTCTGCGCAGACCCTGTGGCATCGTCCGATGTCGCAGGGGTTGGCGCTGGCGCTGTGGCCGCCTTGCTTTCGCCTGCATCTGCCTGTGTTGTTGTAACGGCGTCAGCAGTGGCGACCGCGCCGGTGGCGAGCAGCACTTCGTTTGGTACGAAAGACGCTTTTTCAGTGTCTGTCGTCTCTACGGCGTCATTTTGACGGCGACCGCGACGGCTGCGGCGGCGACGGCGACGCGGTTCGGCATCTCCGGTCTGGGTATCTTCGCCTTCGGTGCTGCGGTCGTTTTCCTCTTCGGAATCGTCGTCAATCAGATCCTGTTCGAGCGGGGTCGGACGGGCGGCAGTCTCGGCGTTGCCTTGGCGGCTGCGGCGTGGCGTCGGCGCTGTCTCGGCCGGTGCGGCCTCGGCAGTCTGTGCCTGCCCGGCATTGTCTGTCGCTACCGCGGCTGTTGCGGTGACCTCGGTTTCGTCGCCGCTGTTGCGGCGGTTGCGGCCTCGTCCGCGGCGATTGCGACTGCGGCCGCCGCTGTCTTCGGCGCCGGCGTTCGCCTGGGCATTGGCGCTGGCTGGCGCTTTGCTGTCGGCAACGGTATCCTGGCTGTCGCTATCGTCTTGCTTACGCTGGCGACCGCGCGGATGACGGCGATTTTCACCTTCCTCTTCGGATTTGGCCGATGTACGTTTGTCGCCGCGACGATTGCGTCCCCCGCGCTCGCCACGTTCCCCACTGGCTGCGGTACGTGAGCCGCTACGTGTATTACGTGCGCCCGTTTTCTCGGTGGCGGACGTCTCTTTTTGCGGTTCTGCAGGGGCGGCCGCTTTGGGGCCCGCCAGCCATGACAGGATTTTCTGGAACATGCCGCCTATGCTTGGCGCTGCTGCTGCGCTGACCTGAGGCTGCGCGACCACTTGTGGCTTGACTGCGCTGGGCGCGGGCTGATCAGGAGAAATCCCTTTGACCAGCGCTTCGGGGCGTTCGTTATGCTCGGATTTTTCCTTGGTGGATTCCCAGGTGACCGTCGTTTCCGGTGCTTCGATCAGGTCAATGCTGGTTTTGGGGTCGTCCAGGCGGGAATCATCGTAGCGGATGCGTTCGATATGATGGTGCGGCGTTTCGAAATGTTTGTTCGGAATCAGTACCAGATTGACTTTCAGGCGAGACTCAAGTTTGACGATATCGGCCCGTTTTTCATTCATCAGGAACGTTGCGACCTCCACCGGCACCTGTGCGTGCAGGGCGGCGGTATTTTCCTTCATGGCTTCTTCCTGCAACAGGCGCAGCACGTTCAGGGCGCTGGATTCGACGTCGCGGATGACGCCTGTGCCATTACAGCGCGGGCAGGTAATGTGAGAGCCTTCGTTCAGCGCCGGACGCAGGCGCTGACGCGACAGTTCCATCAGCCCGAAACGGGATATTTTTCCCATTTGCACCCGGGCGCGGTCCACGTGCAGGGCATCGCGCAGTTTCTGTTCGACAGCACGCTGGTTCTTGTTGTCTTCCATGTCGATAAAGTCGATCACGATCAGACCACCCAGGTCACGCAGGCGCAACTGGCGGGCAACTTCTTCTGCCGCCTCCAGGTTGGTGCGCATGGCGGTTTCTTCGATATCGGCGCCGCGGGTAGAGCGGGCCGAGTTCACGTCGATGGCGACCAGGGCTTCGGTGTGGTCAATAACGACGGAGCCGCCCGAGGGCAACTGGACAGTGCGTGAATAAGCGGTTTCGATCTGGTGTTCGATCTGGAATCGCGAAAACAGGGGAATATCGTCCTGATAACGTTTGACGCGATTGACGTTGTCAGGCATGACGTCCTGCATGAACGCCGTTGCCTGTTGCGTAATCGCCTCGGTGTCGATCAGAATTTCGGCGATATCCGGCGAGAAATAATCGCGGATCGCGCGAATAACCAGGCTCGATTCCTGGTAAATGAGGACCGGGGCAGGGTAATCTTTGGCCGCGGCATCAATGGCAGTCCACAGTTGCAGCAGATATTTCAAATCCCACTGCAATTCGGGAACGCTGCGGCCGATACCCGCGGTGCGGGCAATAATGCTCATGCCGGAAGGCAGGTCAAGCTGCTCCATGGCGTCGCGCAATTCCTGGCGATCTTCGCCTTCGATGCGACGCGATACGCCGCCGCCACGCGGGTTGTTGGGCATCAGGACCAGATAGCGGCCTGCCAGGGAAATGAAGGTGGTCAGGGCTGCGCCCTTATTGCCACGCTCTTCTTTTTCTACCTGAATGATGAGTTCCTGGCCTTCGTGCAGGGCGTCCTGGATGCGTGCACTGCGTACATCCACGCCTTCTTTGAAATAGCTGCGGACCACTTCCTTGAAGGGAAGAAAACCGTGGCGATCGTGACCGTAGTTGACAAAGCAGGCCTCCAGACCGGGCTCAATACGTGTAATGACCCCTTTGTAGATGCTTCCCTTGCGTTGTTCACGGCCAGCGGTTTCGATATCGATGTCGATCAGCTTCTGGCCATCGACAATCGCAACGCGTAATTCTTCTTGATGCGTTGCGTTGAATAACATGCGTTTCATAGAGCAGTTTCTCCGTTAAACGAGAGCAACGAACGCCGTTGCACTCACCACGAATAACTGGTGAAACGTACGAATAGACGACTGACTCGCGCGGATCCCGCACGAGGTCGGGGCGCTTTATGTGGGACTATCTGCCGTCGGATGGCGACGTGCAGCAGAGCCAGTCAGAAAATTAACAGAGTAAAGTAATTTCAATTGTTGAATTCTTCTGTGTTTTATCCTGCCGTTTCCTTGCGGTGCCGTCAGGACAAAATAAAAACCAGGGCGCTTCGTTCATTCTGTACGCATATAAACACAATGGCGGTGATATCTGTGGGCAGATGATGTATGGCCTGCCGCATTGATTAACAGATACGACAGGCGCCGCAGTGTTTATAAACCAGTCACTCAAAAGACTGAAATACAGATAGCGGATTGACGTTAGGACGGTACAATGCGTATTTGGCTGACGGGCGGAGACCTGCTTGCAGTTTCTTGGACTACGGGTTTCTCAACGCCGGACGGTTTTA
>DATGQC010000553.1:0-2476 GCA_035304425.1 Advenella sp. | reverse complement strand
CTGGAAATACGAGCCGACTCAGGATCCGAACGTGATCACCATCATGTGTTGTGACACGGTCAATCGCGGTCTGGCTTTCGGCGATGGAAAAATCATTCTGCAACAGGCCGACACCACCATGGTGGCCCTGGATGCCAAAACCGGCAAAGAGGTATGGAAAGTCAAGAACGGCGACTTCAAGGTAGGCGAAAGCAATACTAACGCGCCCCATATTTTCAAGGACAAAGTGATCACCGGCATTTCAGGCGGTGAATTCGGTGTCCGCGGGCGTCTGATTGCCTACAATCTGAAAGACGGCAAGGAAGCCTGGAAAGCCTACTCGACCGGCCCAGATGAAGAGATGCTGTTTGATCCGGAAAAAACCATGACCTGGACCGATGGCAAAATGGCAGCCGTGGGTAAAGACTCGTCGCTCAAATCCTGGAAAGGCGATCAATGGAAAATTGGCGGCGGCACCACCTGGGGCTGGTTCAGTTATGACCCTGCGCTCAATCTGGTGTACTACGGTACCGGCAACCCCGGCACCTGGAACCCCTCGCAACGTCCGGGCGACAACAAATGGTCCATGTCCATCATCGCACGTGATCTGGATACCGGCGTAGCCAAGTGGGTTTACCAGATGACACCGCATGACGAATGGGACTATGACGGCGTCAACGAAAATATCCTGGCCGACATCAAGGTAGGCGGCAAGGATCGCAAGGCGCTGGTTCACTTCGACCGCAACGGCTTTGGCTATACGCTTGATCGCGAATCGGGTGAATTGCTGGTGGCCGAGAAATACGATCCGACCATCAACTGGGCCGAAAAAATCGACATGAAGTCCGGCCGTCCTGTGGTCAATAGCAAGTACAGCCCGGCCAAAAGCGGCGAAGACGTCAACGTCAAGGGCATTTGCCCATCTGCATTGGGCACCAAGGATCAGCAGCCCGCTGCATTCTCACCCAAAACCGGCGTATTCTACGTCCCCACCAACCACGTCTGCATGGACTATGAGCCATTTGCAGTCGACTACGTAGCCGGCCAGCCCTATGTTGGCGCAACCGTATCCATGTTCCCGACACCTAACAGTCATGGCGGCATGGGCAACTTCATCGCCTGGGACGCAGACAAAGGCAAAATCCTGTGGAGCATTCCTGAACGATTCTCCGTATGGAGCGGCGCCCTCGCGACAGCTGGCGATGTGGTGTTCTACGGAACGCTTGAAGGCTATATCAAGGCCGTCGATACCAGCGGCAAAGAGCTGTGGAAGTTCAAAACACCGTCTGGCGTGATCGGCAACGTCACCACCTGGAAATACGACGGCAAACAATACATTGGCGTATTGTCGGGTATTGGCGGCTGGGCCGGCATTGGTCTGGCAGCGGGTCTTGAAAAATCCACCGACGGTCTGGGCGCGGTCGGCGGATACAAGGATCTGGCCAAATACACCGAACTTGGCGGTGCTCTGATGGTCTTCGCATTGCCTGATAATGTCGCTACAGCAGCGGCAGAAAAAACCACAAAAACGCAATAAATAGCGTCATGCAGGGTGGCCGGTCCGCACCGCTCACCCTGCAATATCAAAGCACTAAAAGAAACACACATTCATGTGCGGCATGTGCCATGTCTGCATGATAAATCTGGGACAAACTCAATATGACTTTACGTTTACGCACAATCGGAGCAGGACTCGTTATTGCTGGAATCTGTACCTTCTCGGCGCAAGCCGCAGATATCAACCCTGGCCATCCATTGCTGGCCACGATGCTGGCAGCGACCACAACCACTTTCGGTGACGGGGGCGCAGAAACAACGCAAAGCACCCTTAAGGCCGAATCGACAGAAAAACGGCAAGTGCCGGCCGGCGCCGCTGCGCAGCCCACTGCACCAACCCCGGCCACTGCGGCCGAAAAACCGGCAGCTGACAAGCCTGCAGACGCGCCAGCAGCCTCCGATGGCGGCGACGTAAAGTATGTGGTGAAGCAAGGCAATAAGGCCGATGACCATGTACTGCAAGGCTGGAAAACCTGGCGGGCGCTCGATTGCGCGCGCTGTCACGGCGCCAAACAGGAAGGTCTTGTCGGCCCTTCCCTGATCGTGGCGATCAACAAATTGTCACACGAAGAATTCAAGACGACTGTGCTCAAGGGACGCCTGCCTCAGGGTATGCCCCCATTTGAAAGCGTACCGCGCCTGGTCAAGAATATTGATAATCTATACACGTATTTGAAAGCACGCGCCGATGGAAAGCTGGAGCCCGGTCATGTATACCCGCTGGACAAATAAAAGCGCTACTATAGGCAGGCGCTCACGCTTGAGCCTTGCCTGCGTTTCCGCTTGTTATTTCAATTGTTATGATCGTTGTCGGAAGGATGTATTCCATGCTGTCAGATAAATTACTGCCCATACCACGCGCTGCAATGCTGCTCACGCTGAGTGCAGGGCTGCTTGCGACGCCTGCGCTGGCGCAGGAACCTAAAAAGCAAGACAAGGA
>DATGQC010000552.1:0-4356 GCA_035304425.1 Advenella sp. | reverse complement strand
TGATGAAAGACGCCGTTTGGAAATCAGGCTCTGTTGCGAAAGCCGCCAAGGCGATAGGCGCAGATCGTAGTGTGATCTATCGTGAGCTTAGATCTGCCGGGGTTGATGTTGATGAGATTTTGGCAAAGCGTGAGCTTGCATCATAAGGAGGCGGGAAGATGCCGGGGATCAAAGTTTGCACCGAATGCGGCGATGCTTATTGGGAGGACGTGCCTTGCCAAACTTGCATAAAAAGGCAGGTCAGGCAAGATGCTGTTCTGCTCGGTGCTGGCTGGATGCGGACAGCAACATCGCCACATTCAGGAAAGCCCGAAAATCAAAAATCGCAAGGACGGAAGACCTTAAAATGGTACCGACATTGATGTCGGCACCATTTTGGCTAGAAACTACTTGTTTCAATAATTCCAACTGGTTACCGCGAATCGTCTCGTAGCCGTTTCGCTGCAATTCCTCACCTGCGCCAGTTCATGAGGGCGTATCCGAGAACGTCAGACGCCGAAATGCCTGACCATGATATGCCTGGCGAAATCAAGAAGCATCTTAAGAACGTGGGCTTCACGAAGCCTTACGGTGAGACATACTTCTATACGGCCATGAAGAGAGCGGCGGAGAAAAAAGCCATCGTCAAAAAGTCTGACGGCCGTTACCGGATTGCAAGCAACCCCGCGCCAAACGCGAATGGAGATGCACGAGATGGATAGAGTTTCGGCCCGGAGGTGAGACTCCGAGCCGAGAAAACGGCGGGTCGCGCCCGCTCACCCTGCCCCTTGAACCGGGCATAACCGAAAGGCAGGTGATGTAAAGTGCGGAAAAACCGCGCATTAGAAGCGTAGCGGGTCTGGTCACATCGTTGGAGATCGCTACTCTGGCGATGTGACCGCCGCAGATTATATATAGCGTGACATGCCGATTCTGTCTAGTTTCAGCGTTTTAGGGTAATTCCCAATGCCTGCAGTCGATCCGTCCCTTACTGAACCCCGTTCCATATAGGCGGGCAAACGATAAGGCCCTTGCTACCCCAGCAGCACCGGCGCGATCTTAGCCAGATTCCACCCGATCTGGAACAACAGGAACCCGAGCGCGGCGAGAACCAGAGCATCGATCACGGCATCTTTGACACCATGTCTCCGATCTCTCCCAGGGAATAACCAGCTATCGCCATTCCGGCGGCGAACAGGACGCGCCACATCATCGGGGACATGAAGATCGCCGTAAGCCCCGGCATGAACGAAGCGGCTGGTATGGAGGTCCGAAACGTCTCCATGGCTTTCTCCACTGCGTCGAGGCGCGACAGTATCCCGTGGCGGTAGTGCCGGGTCTCTTGCTGGTGCAGTTTCAAACTGGCGTCGAGGCCCGCCAGTCCAGTTGCTGTATGCTTGTCGAGTTCGGCCAGCCGTGCCTCGATGTCCCGCAAAGTCTGATACATCTGGTGTTCCGAGGCCATTTGTGTATCCGTGCATAGTCATCGCCATGTATTCGCCTGTTTGTTCAGAATTAAATGGTGGTAGCCATTGGCGAAAACCTCTTTTTCGTCGTGGTCAGTGGCGGCGTCGATGGTCTAGATCGGCGTTGCCACGCTGCTTAATCTATTGATTAAATTGAGTTTATCTTAGCGTTACGGGAATTTCCCGTAAGTCTCGGGGACGTGTTAAGGCTGCGACCATTTTCGTGGCGTCACGAAAATGGTTAGGAGCGCGTCACTTCTGCTCTGCCGCTTTCTCCGCTTCTTTGACTTTCCAGTGCACTTGATTGTGCCGAGAAATCTGATCCAGCGTGCCCTTCGTGAGAACGTCCTCTTTATGGGGCTTTATATACTGGTACGGTCGGCTGGAGGGGACCGCGACGACCCGCGTCTGCACCTGTGGCGAAGTCGAGTTGCATCCTACCAGCGCGAGCACGGCGCAAAAAATGGCACCGGCGCGCAGAAAAACCGAGCGTGGCGCAAGAAAGTTGAGTGTCG
Source organism: Advenella sp. (assembly GCA_035304425.1). Classification (GTDB taxonomy): domain Bacteria; phylum Pseudomonadota; class Gammaproteobacteria; order Burkholderiales; family Burkholderiaceae_B; genus Advenella. Next base: position 2,396 of record DATGQC010000552.1, on the reverse strand, counting down.
CGCGCATCATTTCTCACTCCTGCAAAGCGTCGGGTGCCGTTCGCAATATTGGGCAACGTCTTTTGATGCATCGGTGATGCCGTCCACGCTGCTCAGAATGTCCGCAATGGTGCGCTCTGCTGCCGTTTCCATGCGGGCTATCTTCACCTCGCATTGCGCCTTCTCGCGCTCCACGGCCGCTGCCTTGCCTTCTGAACCGCGATAGTACGCCCAGCCGGAGGGCAGGCCGATCGCAAACAGCAGAGCAACGCCGTATACCGCAATCGTCGGCACGCCGGGCATGAACTTGAAGACACCGGAGAACAGCCAGCCAATCAGTTGCAACATGGCGGCCTCACTTGTTCTTCGTCTTGAAATTGTCCCACCTTGCATAAATCATGGTTGCAAAGCAGAGGATGGACAGAACCGAGGTCGCCAGAACCATTGACGGCGCGGACGTGCCGAGGCTCTTCAAGACACCGATGATGCCCATGATTTCCGTTGCGCTGTCGAGAATGACGGCACCGCCCATGCCAGCGGAGACAACGCCGAGCGCGCCAGCCTTCAGCGTCCGACTATTGCCGTTCTTCAGCGGCTCACGGAAGGCCAGCACCTTGGCGAGAGAGCGTTCCTGTACGCACACCTTATTCGCTTGGTTTCCGCCGATCGCCATGTAGGTTCCAGGCTTCTTGCCGGGGCCAATATAGATACAGCAGTGCCCGGTCCAACTATCTGGGCTCCCGCGCCACTCAACCGCAACACAACCGGGCTTCGGATTTTTCAATGCCTGCCCCCAGCGCTCCCACGAGCGAGCATTCGGCTGCCGAGTTCCAGGAATGCCGATTTCTTCGTGCCAGGCGCAAAGTGCTGCCGAGCACCAAGCCGTCTCATCTCCATCCGGAGGCTTATAATCAACGTGCCGCCAGTAGCTCATGATGACCGGATTAGCGTCTGGCCCTTTAACTTCTTCCTGACCAACATCCTGCCTAGCTCGCTTCAGAACAGCAGGTTCTCCAAATGTCGGAACATCATCCGGCAAGTCTTTTTGGCGTTTTGGCGCTGGTATTCCTGGAACAAGTCCAAGCAATTGCCAGATATATAGAAATAGTGCTTTTAGCTGTGAGATCATTTGCACTTTCCATTGAAAGTAATCGCAAATCCGTTTAACCTTGTCACCTCATGATGAGCGGGGTGACAACGTGTCGGATCTAGTCGATTTCATGAAGTATTTAGAAGACAGGACTATTCCGGAACCGAATAGCGGATGCTACTTATGGATTGGTCCCTACCAATCCAAGGGGTATGGCGCTGCCTATATCGGCGGAAAGTTTTATTTTGCCCATAGGCTGGCGTGGCAAGTCGAGAATGGTGCCATCCCAAAAGGTGTGCACTGTCTTCACCGCTGCGATAATCCAGCATGCGTAAGACCAGAGCATCTATTTTTGGGTTCACATTCTGACAACATGGCTGACAAAACTAAGAAAGGCCGTGCTGCACATAAGATAAATGCAGATGAAGCCAACGCAATCCTCCATGACAGTCGTGAACATGAAGAAATTGCCAGGTCGTATGGCATATCAAGAACCACAGTAAGCCAGATCAAGAACGGAAGAACTTGGTCATTTTTCAACAAGGGCGGGTCGTTTGGAAACTGCCGCATCAAAGGCTCGAAATCCAAGCTGGCGAAACTATCGGAAGAAGACATCCCGGCAATACGGTCAGATCACCGGTCTTCGCGCTCGATCGCCAAAGACTACGGCGTTTCAAAAACAACCATTTTGGCAATTAAAAACCGCACTCAATGGGCTCATGTCTCTTAGTCCGCACCGGCGCGACGCTACGCCGGCCGAATAGCTTTTTCAGCAGGTCTATCAGCCATTGAATCAGCTTCATTCGCTTCTCCCTGCGGTTGTTTTTTACTCATGAAAAAGCCGCTCAGAGGCGGCCGGATTTTGAATTGCGGATACGGCAGGCAATTGCTAAAGTCGCCAAGTCATATTCTTAATATTTCAGGATCAATCAAAATGCTCGCCATGCTCAAAAGAAGCATCCCATTACCGACCGTCGGGACTTACGATCAAGCCGTAGAGGCCGATGAAAAAGCCTCCTATTACGGCGTCTATGAAGACGATACGCTGATGACCCAGCGCTATGTGAGCGTCCTTTGGGGCATCGGGATTGCCATTGCTGCCCTTGCGGGGATTGTCTGGTGGGCGTTTGGTTAAAAACTGCATCAGGCTGGCGCCCAGGAAACCGCAGCAAGCGCTCTTGACGCGTTGTTGCTAAAGGCTTTATTGGTCTCGGTAGACCCCGTTGGATTCAGGTAGAGCGCTCCTGACCCAGGCGACGCGTTGCCTACGCTGAGGTCGTAGTTTTCTGTCAGCGTGGTCCATATTGAACTGGACGAGCCGCCGCCC
>DATGQC010000551.1:0-5007 GCA_035304425.1 Advenella sp. | reverse complement strand
ATAGAAAGCAGGGTAGGGATGACAAGCCAGATGAAGGTCGGTGCCTCTGTTTTGATTTTTTATGGAAGCAGCGCCCGTTTCAGGCTCTTTGGTTCGTTTAAAAAAGAACGTCGCCCTTCTTTGTGAATAAAACAGTTTTGTGAAAGTGCAAGCCTGTTGAGAATGCAGTCCAAAGCCTGTGCAGTGGACTGCATCGTATTACCGCAAGAGGATGCTACAGTGCCCTCAGATTGGTTGCAAGCATTCTGCAGGCTTCAAGGTGTCCACGGAAGCAATGGTCGCGATGCACGCCTGTGCTGCTTCTTTACCTTTGATCTGGAAATGTTCGAAAAAAAAGCGATGCTGATCTTCGCCTTCAAACAGTTCTCTTGGGGTGAGGACGCATGATAATACCGGCACGCGTGTTTCCAGCTGCACCTGCATCAATCCGGAAATGACGGCGTGGGCTACGAACTCATGGCGATAGATTCCGCCGTTGACCACCAGGCCGGCTGCGACCACTGCAGCATATCGACCACTTTCTGCCAGCAGCCTGGCGTGAAGAGGAATTTCAAAGGCGCCGGGGACGCTGATGATATCGACGCAGGCAGCGTCCTGACCCAGGCACGACATTTCCTGCAGAAATGCCAGTCTTGCCTGTTCAACGATATCGCCATGCCAGCTGGCCTGGATAAAGGCGATACGGCGGGAGACAAGCCCCGGAAGAGGTGGGTTGGCAATTTTTGTAAGCATGGTAAAACTCCTGTTTTTGAACATATAAAAACAGGGCATCGATAGACAGGAAGTGCATGACCCGCGCGTTGCAAGCCGTGGGGTTGCATGCCGGAACACAGTTCGCCATCACAATGCAAACCGGCAGCCACAAGTGCAAAGCCATGTACGCTGGCATGGCCAGCGATATCCCGCTCTCTCTTTATCCGGACTATGACCGTCGGCCCTGGAATCACACCAGGTCTGCTGACCTTGCCCATGCATGAAGGAATGCTGCTGCACCGGCAAGCGCTCGCGGGCTTAACGTTTTTCACGTCATTACCGCCGGTGGGGAATTACACCCCGCCCTGAGAACGTGCGGCTTATTATCGGGAGTGCCGAAGAAAAGTCCGCGCGCAGATTGTAGCACCAGGTTTGCGTGTGTGCAGGGCGCTGCGACAAATGCGATCGCGAAACCCGGACACTGATGTATTCAGACACTTAGGCGGCTATGTTGCTCAGCGTTGCCCTGCAAATTTAATAAACAGTTCACACTTTATCGGCGATCGGCTGGCCGGCGGCACCAATGGCAAGCTATTTTCTGACATCTGCATTGTATAAGCCGCTGCTGCATTCGGATAGTCATTATCATAGGCATTACAATCTTGCGTGATACACATGTGTTTTATTGCCAGGGACAGTGGATGAAAGAATATTACGTGGCCCGCGCTAGCGAATATGACAGAATCTATTTAAAGCCTGAACGACAGTCCGATCTTCGGCAATTGCAATTGTGGTTGCCGTCATTATTGGTTGAGCGTTCAGTTCCGGAGATCGCTTGCGGCACCGGCTATTGGACTCAGTTTTACGCGCCAATGGCAAAACAGGTCGTGGCGCTGGATGCCGCAAAGGAGACCCTGCGCATTGCGGCTGGGCGCGTCACCACGGGCAATGTACATCTGATGCAGGGGGACGCGTACGACTTGCCGGTTTTCGATACCTTGTTCGATGCTGTTTTTGCCGGCTTTTGGTGGTCACATATCCCTCTGGAACACATCGCGGGTTTTCTTGCAGGCCTTCATCGGGCACTGGAGCCAGGCGCCAGGATTGTTTTTCTTGATAATCGTTTTGTGCCCGGAAGCAGCACGCCCATCGCCGATAGCGATAGCGCAGGCAATACCTATCAAATTCGTGCCTTGGACAATGGGTCGACGCATCAGGTGCTAAAGAACTTTCCGACACGTGAGCATTTGCTGGCTACCGTGTTGCCGTACTCCGGGTCTCGCAATTATCGGGAGTGGGCGTATTTCTGGGCGCTTGAGTACACGTTGGATAAATAAGTAACAGGGCTTGTAATAGATGTAAGGCCAAGGCCATTGCGTCAAAAAATCGTCTTTGGTTAACGAACCAGCGTACTTAATGCTACACAGGCTTTTGTTTAAGGATCTGTTTCTCTATTTTGTCCAGCCATTGTTCGCGGGAAAATTTATCGGATCGGTACCAATTTCTATGGTGTTGGTCTGAAACATTGACTTTGAGCCAATGATCAAATTCTTGACCTGCCTTGTATGAAACGTCTATTGCATTTCGTCGATTTCTATTTGGCATGGCGTTCTCCTTTAACACGACATTTTTGGGCTTTCAACGTTTACGGTAACACTTTTCTCGTAGCGCATTGGGCTAAAGGGTTGCTCACGAAGTATCAGCGCTTTTACGTAGTTGCGTATGCTTAAAATGGAACGGGAGAATCATGATGGATGGTAATCCGATCCGGCAAACGCTATGGGATTTTTTCCTGATCGGCATTTCAGATAAAGCGTGAAGGCCAATTAGTGTATAAATGGACAAATTCATGTAAAGGAGCCGTTATGAAACAACTCACTGCCGCCATTTCCCTGGTGATGCTTGCCGCTTGCCAATCAACTGCTCCGGGGCAGCCACAGGCAGAAGATCAGTGTGGCGCCCAAAGTCACCAGAACCTGGTTGGTACGCGCGAAGCGGATCTGAACAAATCCAGCTTACCCAAGGCCACGCGAATGATTCATCCTGATTCGGTAGTGACGATGGATTATTCTGCACAGCGCTTGAATGTCTATGTGGGTAAGGACGGGAAGATTAATCGCGTAACTTGCGGATAGCCTATTTTCTCAAATTACGCTTGCGCCCAGAATCGCCGTAGCAGAATTTTCCCCTTAGAGCCGGTGCAATAATAGTCGGTTCGACAACGATAATCCGTTTCATTTGCGCCAACGGGCGCCATATTTTGATCTCCCGTAAGCAATCGCGCAGAAGGGGTGTCGCGATGCGTTGCCGGGCAATGCGTTTGGGCTCCGCTTACGGACCCGTCATTGCATATAAATGCTTTTCCCTGGCAATGGGATATAAGCGCCTGGCTTGCTTATGCCCAACGTGGTTTACTCTACAACACACGTTTTCGTCGGGCTCGGCACCCCGCTGATGGCGATATTGGCAAATTGGCAAGCATCACAAAGCGACGTACCTGCGCAGCATTTCTGATTGGCAACGTCCGAAGAATGCTGCAGCGCTTGTATATGCGTTCCCGCATCTGTCAAATGTATTTCCTGCCCCGGGCGGCATGGTCTTCGCGCTGACGCTCCAGATACCATTTCCGAGATGCCAGATCCGTTACGTTCGTATCCAGCCATCTGCGCAGTTCAGCCTCCTCGCGTTGAAATTCGCTCTCCAAAGTCTTCAGATAATGTATATTTTGCTGACTCAAATCGTCCATCCTGGCCTCCTTGTGTATGGTTCGCGGTAAAGCACTCAGGCCGCAAGGAACCATTGCGTAATTTCCTTTTGGGAATATAACATTTATCTAACAAAATACATATTCGGTTACCGGGCGTCCGGATTTTTCAGATTGTCGTCCATAGGAGGGTGAGTCTCCATAACAGATGAAATGCGCCACAGCCGTGCACCAAATAAGGGCGATAAGGCACGAAAAAAAATACAATTTCTTACAATATTTTTGTGAATAAGCGCGGTGCAACATGCTGCATAGGTCTTGTTGCAGCGCGAGGTGGGGCTGCTGGCTGTGATTACACATGTAATTAAAGATTCCTTTTTCGGTCGATTCCGGCCGGTTGGCATGGCGGCGTCACTGACGGGGTAGGGGCAACCACGCGCTGAGCTGATTCCTCATGATTTTTATGTCTCATCTCAATCCGATTGTGGTTCAAGCGCGCTACCAGCGTTTTGCAGCTTGCCTTCTCCAGAACCTTAAAGCTTGTTGCATCCAGCCTGGCTTGGCTATTGTGGTACTTCAATTGCAATTATCATAAGAATGCCGGCACGTCTGTATACGCCTTAGATGTTGTCGGCCTTTGCGTTTAAGGTTTCGGGGCGTTGCGCGCCCGATCCCGGCGAGGCTGCTATAAAATGGTTTTTTTTAATTCACCAGGAGCGCGCCCCATGCCTATCAATCGTCTTTGTCGGCTTAGCCTGATGCTGTGTCTGGCCTCGTTTATTGCCGGTTGTTCAGGAGGTGGCCGTATCGGTTCTTTGGGTGGCGAGTGCGCTTGGTATCGTAGCAGTTGTTCCTATGAAGGTCCCTATGAGGCCGACGAAAAGGACTATGCAGAGGAAGAGGCGGCAAGACTGAACCGGGCGCAATCTTCGCGGTTGGGAGGCGGTGGCTGGTTCTGGTAAGCGCTTGCCAGCCCGACTTTCCTGTCGGTCATCTGGCCGCAGCCGTTTCCACCTCGCCTAAGTAAGGTTCACGTCGCTTGCTGTGTCCGTGTTTGCCGGGTGCATCAATACAATAGCGACCAGACGCTGGGAGTGCCACATGAAAGTTCCTGTTCTAAGTTGCGTAATCGTGTTGGTCGGTCTTTTTGCGCATGAGGCCAATGCTCAAACGATCACGCTGAATTCCAGAGAGTACAAGGTCGGTCTTGACGTCGATCGCCTGCCGCACGAGATGACAGCAGCGATTGAAGCGATAAGAAACCGTCTGGGTGTGGTAAAAATAATCGAGCTACAGCGTAAAAAGCAGGCGCAGGTGCAGTTTTTTGATACCGAGTCTTGCGCTTTAAGGGACAGCGCTATGCTTTTGCGTGCCCGGACCAGGCCTGGGAAAGAACCCCGACTCACCTTAAAGATCCGCAACCCGGATCTTCTCGCGGTCGATACCATGCCCGTTGCTTTTGCCAGCCCCAAAAGCGTTGGTATTGAAGATGATTACGGTGTTGGAAAGAGCGGCAAACCGGCGAGCAATTTTTCCAGATCCTTCTCTTTTGATGGTGCTATTCCCAAGCATCTGGCAGATCTAGGCAGCCATATTGTCAACCTGGAACA
>DATGQC010000550.1:0-4864 GCA_035304425.1 Advenella sp. | reverse complement strand
TCAGAACATCATCGACCTGCTGGAACGCACTGATCCCGACCAAACCTTCAAATGGGGGCTGTTTGACCGGGATCCGATGAAGCAATGGGCAAAGGGCCGGGCAACCCTGCTTGGAGACGCGGCACATCCAATGCTGCCCTTTCTTTCACAGGGTGCAGCCATGGCATTGGAAGATGCATTCGTGCTGGCAGAGATGATTGCGCATTTTCCAACAGATCATGAAGCGGCCCTCGCGGGTTATGAAGCCGAGCGGCTCGCACGCACCGCCCGGGTCCAGCTGGAAGCACGCGAACGCGGCCGCACTTACCATCTGTCCACGCCTGAGGAGCAGCGAGCACGTGACGAGGCGCTCAGAAAGCAACAGGCTGAAAATCCCAACGCCGTCGGCATCAAGGCTGAATGGGTGTACGAATATGACGCGACCCGTTGCAAAGAGCGTATCGGCACGATGGCAACACTTGCGTGAGCAGCCTGTCCGTTAGCGCAAATGCGTCTTTCATTGTATGAGAAACGTGTAAGGGCGCAGCAAAGGCGTCAGCGCTGATGAGCGCGCTTTTGCTTTGCCATGCACATCAGGAAACCAATTTGATGACAAATACCTATCTTTATGGGGCCCACGTGTGGGCCAATGACATACGTCAGCACTATCTGCGTTTTGGGGGACAGGCTGACGGCCGGGCCGCACGGGACCCGGTGATCGTGATACCAGGCATTACCAGCCCGGTTGAAACCTGGCGTTTTGTCGCAGAGCGGCTGGGGCGGTATTTCGACACTTACGTGCTGGATGCACGGGGCCGGGGATTGAGCCAGGCTGATGATGAACTCGATTACAGCCTGGATGCCATGGCTGCCGACGTTATCGCTTTTGTGCAGGCGCTGAGCCTGCCTGCGTACTCCATTGTCGGGCATTCCATGGGCGGACGTATCGGCCTGCGTGTGGCCGGACAACAACCAGCCGGACTCAAGCGTCTGGTCGCTGTTGATCCTCCGGTGTCCGGTCCGGGGCGGCGCCCATATCCGGCAAATCTTGCCTGGTATGTGGATTCGATCAGGCAGGCGCAGCGGGGCATGAGCGTTGAACAGATGCGTCAATTTTGTCCTACCTGGACTGAAGCGCAACTGCGGCTGCGCGCCCAATGGCTGCATACCTGCAACGAACGCGCCGTCACCACAAGCTTTCATGCCTTTCAGACCGATGACATTCATGCCGATGTGGCTCGGATCGAAGTTCCGGTTCTGCTGATGGCGGCAGAGCGTGGTGATGTCATTCGTGATACCGAGGCTGAACAGTTACGGCAGCTGTTGCCGTCCATGCAGTACCTGCGGGTCAAAGATGCCGGCCATATGATTCCCTGGGATAACGAAGCCGGGTTTTATCGGGCGTTCGGGGATTTTCTGGGCCATCGTCTGGACCAGTGATGAATGTGATTTTATAAGGCAGAAACAGGGAGATACTATGGCTGTGCGCGATACAGAGCTGATCCAGGCGTGGATCAGAGTACTGAAATTGTCAAATATGAAAAAGGGAGACGCGGTTACAGTGCTGACCAGCGATCATACTCATCCGCAAACATTGCGCTGCGCCATGACCGCAGCGACCATGTTGGGTGCGATTGTCAGCCGCCTGGATTTGCCGCCGGTAAACGCAGAAAAATCGTTAAGCCGCGATCCGCTGGCCTATCTTGGCACCACGCCGCTTACCGGTAATAAACCGGCGATTGCCGCCTTAAAGGCCAGCGATCTGGTCCTGGACCTGATGACCTTGCTCTTTTCACCGGAACAGCATGACATTTTGCAAGGCGGCGGCAAAATCCTGCTGGCTGTAGAGCCGCCCGAGATCCTCTTGCGGATGGAGCCGACACAGGACGACTATGTACGGACCCAGGCTGCTGCCGCATTGCTTAAGCAAGCGCGGCAAATGCGCGTGACCTCCGCAGCGGGAACCGATTTACGCTGTCCGCTGGGCCAGTACCCCTGCGTATCTGAATATGGATTTGTCGACGAACCGGGACGCTGGGATCATTGGCCTAGCGGCTTTACCTTTACCTGGCCAAATGAAGGGGAAACGCAGGGCACCATCGTACTGTCAAAAGGCGATATTCTGCTGCCGATGAAGTCCTATGTGGGCGAGACCATGACGCTGACAGTGAAAAACGGGTTCGTGACAGACATAATGGGCGGGGTCGAGGCGCAAATGCTGTCGGAATATATAGAATCGTTCGCCGATCCGGAGGCTTACGCCATTTCTCACATTGGCTGGGGTCTGCAGAAACGTGCATACTGGTCTACATTGGGCTTATACGACAGAGAGGCGAGCATCGGCATGGATGCCCGTGCAGTAAGCGGCAATTTCCTGTTTTCACTGGGGCCGAACAATGAGGCGGGGGGCAGTAGAACCACCGCGTGCCATATTGATGTGCCGATGAGGCGGTGCAATGTGTATCTGGACGATCTGCAGGTCGTTGCCGATGGCAAGGTGGTTGAATCCACGTTGCTGCAGCCGGAGGGCGCGGAATGAGCAATGAACATCAGGTATTCAGGCGCCAGGGGTTCGGCGCTGCGATAGACGTGGCGCCGCCCTTTGGCTTGCTAATTGTCGATTTTGTCAATGGATTTGCCGATCCGGGCGTTTTTGGCGGCGGCAACATCACAAATGCAATTGCATCGACACAACCGTTGTTGCAACACGCAAGACAATGCGGCTGGCCTGTTGCTCATAGCCGGATCGTGTTCGCAGATGATGGCGCAGATCACAATATCTTCAGTCGCAAAGTGCCGGGGATGCTCTCGCTTCGGGAGGACAATCGCGCCAGTGCGATTGTGCCCGAGCTGGAGCCCATCGCCGGCGAGCTGGTCATTCGCAAGACAGTCCCGTCGGCCTTTTTCGGAACGACATTGGCGGCCTGGCTGACACAGCGGGGCGTGAGCACATTGCTGGTCGCTGGCTGCGTGACCAGCGGCTGCGTACGCGCCAGCGTTGTGGATGCAATGTCGCTGGGTTTTACACCGCTTGTTGTGGCCGATTGTGTGGGGGATCGCGCCATTGGGCCGCATGACGCCAGTCTGTTTGACATGGAGCAGAAATATGCAATGGTCATGAACCGTCAGGCAGCGCTTGCACTGTGTAGTCAGGCGGCGCCGGGCAATTGACATCAGGTGGCCGCAGTGGCGCTCAGCCATCCGGCCCCGCGCTGCTGGCGTTTATGGCGCCTGCAAGCCGCCAACCATGAACCGGGTCACCTGATCGATCAGCTCATCCGTGTCATTGACATCGTAAAGTCCTTTGGGCGCCATTTCTTCCATTCTGTGTGTATCGGAAAACGCATATAAATAGGTGCCGATCATGAAGGTTACCCGCCAGCAGGCGTCCAGTTCGCTCAGTTGGGGCAGCGCTCTTCTTAGCACCGCAACGTAACGCTGGGTGGATCCGCCATAGGCTTCGGAGCGAAGTGAGTAGGAAATCTCTGACGGCTCGGTGTGAAGCCTGGCCTGCAGCCGGAGAAATGCACGCCCCTGAAAAGTGTCTCGCAACGACAGGACTGGCTCCAGAAATGTTCTTACAATATCCTTGACTTGAGGGGCGTTCTGCTGCTCCAGCGCTTCCAGGCGTTCCAGGCGTTCGCGGGAGACCAGTTCGCTTCTGCGCAAGAACACGGCCTGGAACAATCCGAATTTGGAGCCGAAATAATAGCTGATCAGTGCCTGGGTCACATTGGAATGATCGGCAATTTCCCGCAACGCGGTCCCTGCATAACCCTTGTCAGAGAAGATCACTTCGGCTGCATCCAGAATTTCGTCCCGTACGACACTCGCCCCTTCGGGACGGCCGGGACCGTTGATCTTTCGAGCCCGTCGTGCCGAGGTCTTTCTTGCAAGCTGCTCTGTTTTTTTCATAATTGATCGATTAATTAAATATTGGTTCGTACCTGTTCGTTTCGAATCGGCTCGCCAACGAGCTCATGCACCATAAAATATCATAAATTGGTCGATCGTGAATACAAATCAGATCAACGCGCACCCCTGGCGTGCACGCACGGTTGCGCTGTCACGACAGCCGGCCGGTGTGGATGTCTGTCGCAAGACCGGATTGCCGCAGGTTGCCGGATGGCAGATCGTTGCATGGTTACCGCCTGCCGGCCTCACAAGTATCGATTGCATATTTCGTTTATGATTTCTTATGTTCTGCACATCTGTCGCTTTTGCCCTGTGCGGAATGGATAACTTTAACGATATTCATGGCAATCGCATGAAAAGGAAGCAGGTATGAATCTGGAAATAGCGGGCAAGTGGGCCCTGGTTTGTGGCGCCAGCAAAGGGCTTGGTTTTGGATGCGCCAAGGCGCTGGTGGATAACGGCGTAAATGTGGTGATCAATGCAAGGCGTGCCGAAGTATTGCAGGCTGCAGCAAGTGAACTGACCGATCTGGCCGATGCGGCGGCAAAACGCGATGGGTTTACTGCTGCCAAAGTTATTGCCGTAGCCTGCGATATCACGACTGTAGAAGGGCGCGAGGCGGTATTCAGTGCCGCGGGCGGTCCTGGCAGGGATTTCGATATTGTGGTAACCAATGCGGGCGGGCCGCCTCCCGGCGATTTCCGTGAGTGGGAGCGTGATGCATGGATAAAGGCGATTGACGCCAATATGCTGACGCCAATCGAGCTGATCAAGGCCACCGTTGACGGCATGGCCGCGCGCGGCTTCGGGCGTATCGTCAATATTACCTCAAGCGCCGTGAAGGCGCCCATCGATATTCTGGGGTTGTCAAACGGAGCACGCTCGGGGCTGACGGGATTTGTTGCCGGGGTAGCGCGCTCGGGCATCGCAGCAAAGGGCGTGACCATCAACAATATTCTGCCGGGAAAAT
>DATGQC010000549.1:0-4526 GCA_035304425.1 Advenella sp. | reverse complement strand
CCATCTTCTTTATGGTGGCCTCCAACCCCGGGCCGGGTTTAGGTCTGCTGCTGGCTTTTGCTTTTTTCGGCAAAGGAATGGCGAAGAAGTCAGCCCCCGGCGCGATGATTATTCACTTCCTGGGCGGCATTCATGAGCTCTATTTCCCTTACGTACTGATGAAACCGCTGACGCTGATTGCGATGATTGCTGGCGGCATGAGCGGAACGTGGATATTTAATATGTTGGGCGGTGGTCTGGTAGCTGGCCCAAGTCCGGGTTCGATTTTCGCCTATCTCGCGTTAACACCTAAGGGTGCTTTTCTCGCAACGATTGCTGGCGTAACGGCAGGCACTCTGGTCTCTTTTGCAGTCACCTCCCTGATCTTAAAAATGGATAAAAGCCATGAAGCTGAAACGGAAGATACTTTCAATGATTCTGCCAACGCCGTAAAAGCCATGAAGCAGGAAGGCAAGTTTTCTTACCAGGATATTAAGCATATCGCTTTTGTCTGCGATGCCGGAATGGGCTCCAGCGCTATGGGCGCGACGACATTCCGCAAGCGTCTGGAAAAGGCCGGGCGAGATATCGACGTAAAACATTACGCCATCGAAAATGTGCCTGACGATGCGGACATTATTGTTACCCATGCCAGCCTGGAGGGGCGTGCTAAACGGGTCAGTGACAAACCGTTAGTGCTGATAAAAAACTATCTCGGCGATCCGCAGCTTGACGATCTCTTTAAGCATTTAACGGCGAATTAATCTATCTGGTTTCTGGAGTCATTATGAAAACGAAAGTGGCTGCCATTTATGGCAAGCAGGATGTTCGTATCCGTGAATTTGAACTGCCCGAAATAAGCGACAATGAACTGCTGGTGAGCGTAATTTCTGACAGCGTTTGTTTATCAACCTGGAAGGCAGCGAAATTAGGCAGTGAACATAAACGTGTGCCGGACGATCTGGAAAATCATCCGGTCATCACCGGACATGAATGCGCCGGGGTGATTGTTGAGGTCGGGAAAAATCTGACCGAAAAATATAAAAAAGGTCAGCGCTTTGTTTTACAACCGGCAATGGGATTACCGACCGGTTATTCTGCTGGCTACAGCTATGAATATTTTGGCGGCAATGCGACGTATATGATTATTCCAGAAGTCGCAATTAATCTGGGCTGCGTTTTACCTTATCACGGCTCCTATTTTGCGGCGGCTTCGCTGGCGGAACCCATGTGCTGCATTATCGGCGCGTATAACGCCAATTATCATACGACGCAATATGTCTATGAGCACCGGATGGGCGTGAAACCGGGAGGTAATATTGCGCTTCTGGCCTGCGCCGGGCCGATGGGAATTGGCGCTATTGATTATGCGATTAACGGCGGGATTCAGCCGTCGCGCGTTGTGGTGGTGGATATCGATGAGGCTCGCCTTGCGCAGGCGGAAAAACTCCTGCCGGTTGAGCTGGCGGCACAAAAGGGTATTGAGCTTATCTATGTCAATACCTCCGAACTGGAGAACCCTGCCGCTACGTTACGCGCATTAACTGACAATGCAGGCTTTGACGACGTGTTTGTCTATGCCGCGGTTCCGGCGGTCATTGAACTGGCAGACGATCTTCTCGCCGAGGACGGGTGCCTGAATTTCTTCGCCGGACCAACGGACAGCAATTTCAAGGTGCCGTTTAATTTTTACAACGTCCATTACAACAGTACCCACGTGGTGGGCACCTCCGGCGGCTCGACGGAGGACATGAAAGAGGCGATTGCGCTGAGTGCGACGGGCCAGCTCCAGCCGTCGTTTATGGTGACCCAAATCGGCGGCCTTGATGCGGTGCCGCATACGGTACTCAATCTTCCGGACATTCCTGGAGGCAAGAAGCTTATCTATAACGGTGTCACCATGCCGTTAACGGCCATTGCCGATTTTGCCGAAAAGGGCAAAACCGATCCGCTTTTCCGGGAGTTGGCAAGGCTTGTGGAAGAGACGCACGGCATCTGGAATGAAAAAGCAGAGCGCTATCTGCTGGCGCAGTTTGGTGTGGATATTGGGGAGGCGGCGGCATGATGTCTCTGGCATGGCCGCTCTTTCGCGTTACGGAACAGGCGGCGTTGGCCGCCTGGCCGCAAACCGGGTGCGGCGATAAAAACCGAATCGACGGGCTGGCGGTAACCGCCATGCGCGAGGCGCTAAACGCGATAGCGATGCGCGGGCGTATCGTTATCGGCGAAGGTGAGATCGACCATGCGCCAATGCTGTGGATTGGCGAGGAGGTCGGAAGCGGCATCGGCCCGGCGGTGGATATTGCCGTCGATCCCATCGAGGGCACCCGCATGGTGGCGATGGGGCAAAGCAATGCGCTGGCTGTGATGGCGTTTGCGCCTGAGGGCCGCCTGTTTCATGCCCCTGATATGTACATGAAAAAACTGGTGGTTAACGCAGCGGCAGCCGGGGCAATCAGCCTCGATCTCCCGCTGGCAGAAAACCTTCGCAACGTTGCCCGGGCGCTGGGCAAGCCGCTGGAGCATCTGCGGATGGTGACGCTGGACAAACCGCGCCTGCAAAATGCAATTGCCGAGGCGACGCAACTGGGCGTGAAAGTGTTTGCGCTGCCCGATGGCGACGTCGCCGCCAGCGTTCTGACCTGCTTACAGGATAATCCCTATGATCTGATGTACACCACAGGCGGCGCGCCGGAAGGGGTGATCTCCGCCTGCGCGGTGAAAGCGCTGGGTGGCGATATGCAGGCGGAGCTGATCGATTTTTGTGAAGCGAAAGGGGAGAGTCCTGAGAACCGTAGGGTCGCCGTGCAGGAGCACCGTCGCTGTGCGGAGATGAAGGTGGAAGTCAATCGTATCTATACCCTTAGCGAACTGGTAAAGGGCAATGACATTCTGTTCAGCGCGACGGGCGTGACGGGCGGCGAACTGGTTAAAGGTATTCAACAGGTTGCGAAGGGTGTGCGCACGCAAACTTTACTGATCGGCGGCGCAGATCGAACGTGTAATATAATAGACTCTCTGCATTCACGGTGATTTATCGAGATACAAATGACGACACTGACAGAAGACGATGTGCTTGAGCAACTGGATGCTCAGAATAACCTCCTCGCATTTATGACGACGGCACAGTCTTTTTTACTCCAGGGCATTAAATGTTTTCTGCCGTCGCTGTTTGTCGATAACGATGAAGAGATCGTGGAATATGCAGTGAAGCCGTTACTCGCCCGGAGTGGGCCGCTTGATGACATCGATGTGGCGTTACGCCTGATCTATGCGCTGGGGAAAATGGAAAAATGGCTCTACGCCGACATAACGCATTTTTCGCAGTTTTATCAGTATCTGAACGAGCAGGATACGATCCCTGGCTTCGCCGATGACATCACCTGGGATTTTATCAGCAACGTTAATTGCATCACCCGTAACGCGACGTTATTCAGCGCGCTGGAGTCGATGAAATTTGCTGACTTTGCCGCATGGTCTGAGGTGCGCTTTACCGCAATGATCAAGACGGCGCTCACCCTGGCGGTAACGACAATTTTAAAGGAACTTACGCCGTGAAAATTGGGCTAACGGTCAATGGGCTATATGTAGAAGCACATTATCCTGACGACGAAATTGAAAATGTTCATAAGCCTTTGCTGCGGCAACTGGCGAAACGGCATTTCGCCAGCGCCAGCAGACGTACGATTGTTTTTCTCAGCGCCCCGCCCGGTACGGGCAAGTCCACGCTGACCGCCTTCTGGGAATATCTCTCTCGTCAGATGGAGGGGCTCGCTCCGATTCAGACGTTGCCAATGGATGGATTTCATCACTACAACGTCTGGCTGGAAGCGCATAACCTGCGCGCGTACAAAGGCGCTCCGGAGACCTTTGATGTCGACAGGCTGGCGCAACATCTGCGGCAGATAAAAGAGGGCGACGGTACCTGGCCGCAGTATGACCGGCAAACGCACGACCCTGTCGAAGATGCAATCGTGGTAACGGCCCCTGTCGTGATTGTTGAGGGTAACTGGCTGCTGCTTGATGACGAACGATGGCGAACGCTGATGGAATACTGTGATTTTTCATTGTTTATTCGCGCCCCCGCCGAAGCCTTACGTACGCGCCTGGTTGGACGTAAGCTGGCCGGCGGACTCTCTCAGGCCGACGCCGACGCGTTTTATGCGCGCACCGACGGGCCAAACGTGGAGCGTGTTTTGCGTCACAGCCGTCCTGCCAATGTTGAACTGATGATGTCGGCAAATGGCGAATACCGACTCGTCTGATCCTCAGCGGCTTTCAGTAGGGGCTCCGGTCGACCCGCCGCGTTTTTACGTGGCGGGATGAAAAGGGATTATTCCGGAAAAATGTGATGGAGATCAGATAAAATCGCTCTTAATCTGGACAGAGATTCCTTTTATTCCCCGATTCGCTTATTCTTGCTGAAGCGTTTCAGTCGATTAAATGTTCGACAATTGACCAATCAATCGCAGTTTGTGACAGCAAGGATTCCCCTTCGGGCGTCGCTGGATTACTCTTTC
Source organism: Advenella sp. (assembly GCA_035304425.1). Taxonomy (GTDB): domain Bacteria; phylum Pseudomonadota; class Gammaproteobacteria; order Burkholderiales; family Burkholderiaceae_B; genus Advenella. The sequence continues at coordinate 27 of DATGQC010000549.1, read as the reverse complement.
AGCCACCTCAAACTCAGGGATAGCTTT
>DATGQC010000548.1:0-4704 GCA_035304425.1 Advenella sp. | reverse complement strand
CTCACGATTTTCCCGTCTGCGCGCGCGCATGCCCGCTGTCTTCAGAGCCCCGTGTGCGCTATGCAATGGTCCGGCGCCGCTCGCCCAGCTCTGTTGCGGTTGCGCACGCGACATTCAGCACTCATTACATCATCATCCCTGGCGCTGCGCCCGTTGCGCGCTGGCACTGCCGGCGCCGGGCCCCTGCCCCGACTGTGCAGATCAAACGCCTGCGCTGGAAAAAGTCATCGCCGCCTTTGATTATGTCCACCCTGCTGACGGCCTGGTTCTGCGCTATAAGAATGCCCGACAGTTTCAGCTGGCTGCTGCGTTTGCGGCGCTGGCGCTGGAAGCCATTCATCTGGGCAGCCCAAATGGCGACGCGCCACCATGGCCGGCCTTGTCGCCCCTGATCCCGATTCCCGGCAGTTTGCGCTCGCTGCAACGACGCGGTTTCAATCCGGCCGGCGAGTTCGCCGGCAGACTGGGTCGGTTACTGAACACGCCGGTGTGGCATTCACTGCTGTATCGGGAACCAGACCATCTGAAGCAGAGTACGCTGAACCGCCGTCAGCGGCACGCCAATACCGCGCATCTGTATTATTGCGCTCGCAATAGTCATTTGCCATGCGCGGTCCTGGTGGACGACGTGCTGACCACGGGCAGCACACTCAATGCCGCCGCCCGGGCATTGATCGCCGCCGGCGTGGAACGGGTTTTTGCGGTGGTCATCGCCAGAACACCCTGCATCGCCCGCAGTGAACCTGACCCTGGCTGTGTGCCGGACCGCCCATTTGCGCTTGATTGATCAGATCACAACCCGCATATCAATATGGAAAGGAAAGCGCCGTCACGCCTGCAGGCCATCGGGCCGGCCCGCCGCAAAAGGCAACGCAACGGACAAGGCCGCGCGCCGCACGACACATAATCGCCCGGCAAGAAGGACGGCAAGAACAGGGTCCGCGGGATTTTTCATCTGTAGAATTTGCCCCCCTGACAGGACAACCTTCTTCGGAAAACCGGTCCTGCCTGACATGCGACTTGCGTCCACCGGCCTGCTGGCGTGGTTCGCTGCCATTGAACGAAGCTTAAACCCTTGCATCGGGAGGCGGCGTTAGTGACACATCGGGGTTTTCCATTATTTTCTCAATAAACGGGAATAGATTATTTGATTATTGAGAAATTGAAGTTATTCTGCGTTTCTCATTTTCTTTTCCAGCAGCATCATGCTTTCTCAATCGGACAAAGGCGGCGCAGATCGCGCGCTTTATATTCTGTCGGTTTTCGCCAAAATCGAACGGCCGGTAACGGTGGCCGAACTGATCACGCTTACCGGTTTACCGCAGAGTACGCTTTACCGGCAACTGACGCTACTGAAAAAATGGGGGTTTGTGTTCGAATCACAGGGCCAATACATGCCTGGCCCTGGATGCCTGCCATTAGCGTGGGGATTCAGCCAATCGTCTTTTCTATTGCAGCATGCACGCCGGGATATGCTAACCCTATCCACTCAGACAGGTGAATCGGTCGGCATACTGGTTGCGCTGGATGCAATGGCGGTCTGCCTGGATATGGTCGAAAGCACCAGCTCCCTGCGCTGTTCGTTCGTCAAGGGGCGTTCGCTGCCACTGATCCGCGGGGCATCGGCCAAATCTCTGCTGGCCTTTCTGCCTGTGGCCAAACAGCAGGTTATTGTGCAGGAAGCCGTACAGCAGCATGCGCTGACCGGTACACAGGCAGAGCAACTGGCGGCAGAGCTGCGCCAGATCCAGCAACAAGGTTATGCGGTATCCGAAGGCGAAGTAGACGACGGGGTCTGGGGTGTCAGCGCTCCACTCTTTCAGCACAAGCGGATCGCACTGGGATCCATTACGCTGATGGCGCCCACTGCCCGGGCCCTGCCACGAAGTCAGCAACTGATTGATGCAACCGTGAAGGCTGCAGCCAATATTTCAACCACGCTTAAAGCGCTCCTGGTTTAACTCACGTGAAGGAACTTCCATGAAGACATTTTTTCTGACCGGTCTGCTGGCTCTTGGCCTGGCAGCACCTACGCTTTCTGTCGCTGCCGACGCGCCGTTGCGCGTGGTCACCGACGCCACCTTTCCACCCATGGAGTTTTTCCAGGACGGCAAACCAACCGGTTTTGATATTGAGCTGATCCATGCGCTGGGCAAGGAAATGAACCGGCCGATAGAATTGACCAATATTGACTTCAAGGGCCTGATTCCTGCCATTGTGTCCGGTCGCGCAGATGCCGCCATTTCGGGTATCTACATTACGCCCGAACGTAAAAATGTAGTGGATTTTACTGACTCATACTACGCGGGCGGATTGGTCGTGCTGACCAAAAAGGAAAACAAGATCAACAACCTCAAGGATCTGGATGGCAAGAAAGTCTCAGTCCAGGTGGGAACCAAATCAGTCAACTATCTGACCGAACATTTCCCCAAAATCAACCGCGTCGAAGTGGAAAAGAACGAAGAAATGTTCAATCTGGTGAAGATCGGCCGTGCCGATGCGGCGGTAACCGGCAGGCCTGCCGCCAAACTCTACGCCCAGCACAACCCGGACTTCATCGTGCTGGACGAGCAGATCACCACCGAAGAGTACGGTATTGCCGTGAGCAAATCACAATCGCAAGTACGTGATGCGCTGAACGCAGCGTTAAAGAAAATCCGTGATAACGGCACCTATCAGAAAATCGTGGACAAATGGTTCGAGGCCAAATCATGAATCTGGATTTCACTCCTGTCCTGGCCGGCTGGGAACCGTTGCTGCGCGGAACCCTGGTGACCATCGAGGTCACTGCCGGCGCATTGCTGCTCTCATGCTTTGTCGGTCTGCTCATCGGCATCGGGCGCCTGAACCCTGAGCGCAGATTTATCTATATGCTGTGCAGCACCTATCTGACCATTTTCCGCGGCACCCCCCTGCTGGTGCAATTGTTTATCTGGTTTTTCGGACTGCCGCAATTTGGCATCCTTTTGCCGGCCTACCTGTGCGGCGTACTGGGACTGGGCATGTATTCGGCCTCGTATGTTTCCGAAGTGGTTCGCGGTTCCATTCAATCGGTGGACAAGGGACAGGGCGAAGCGGCCCGGTCGCTGGGCATGTCTGCGCGCCAGGCCATGCGCAAAATTATTCTGCCCCAGGCGCTGGTGCGCATGATCCCGCCGCTGGGCAATGAGTTTATCGCGCTTATCAAAAACTCTGCCCTGGTGTCTTTGCTGACGATTCACGATGTCATGCATGAAGGTCAGAAAATTATCAGCGTGTCATACCGTTCGCTGGAAACCTACCTGGTGATCGCAGTCATTTATCTGGCGCTGACTGCCACAGCGATGTTCATATTGCGCAAAGTAGAAAACTCACTCAAAGCCGGAGGAATGGTTCAATGACGCCAGCCATGATTCATCTTGATCGCGTTGAAAAATACTACGGCGATCATCAAGTGCTCAAGGGCGTGAGCCTGGATATTGCACGATCTTCTGTTGTGGTCCTGATCGGCCCCAGCGGCTCGGGAAAAAGCACCCTGTTGCGCTGCTGCAATGGGTTGGAGACGGCGCAAAAAGGCAATATCACCATCAACGGACAAGCGCTGCTGACAGACGGCAAACTGATCGCCGAAAATGACCTGAATGCATTGCGCATGAACGTAGGCATGGTATTCCAGTCATTCAATCTGTTTCCCCATCTGTCAGTACTGGACAATGTCACGATTGCGCCCAGGACACTGAAAAAGACCGCTGATGCCGATGCGAAAAAACTGGCGTTGTCGTTGCTGGAAAAAGTGGGCTTAAAGGAAAAAGCGCAGGCAATGCCCGCCAGCCTGTCGGGCGGACAGAAGCAGCGCGTGGCCATTGCACGGGCGCTGGCCATGGAACCGGAAGTGATGCTGTTTGACGAACCGACGTCGGCGCTGGATCCCGAACTGGTAGGCGAGGTGTTGCAGGTGATGAAAATGCTGGCAAGCGAAGGGATGACCATGCTGGTCGTTACGCACGAGATGGGCTTTGCCCGTGATGTTGCCGACAAAGTGGTGGTCATGGATCACGGCGTGATCCTTGAAGAAGATACCCCTTCTGTCATCTTTACACAGCCGGCGCATGAACGTACCCGTTCATTTTTGCAGGCCGTCCTGAACGCTTGAATTTCACTTATCATAATGTCAAAAGCACTATTTTCCTGGCAAGGCAGAGTGGACGCTTCCGAACGGGGCGATACCTGCCGCATCCACCAGATCGTCCAGCCACTGGGCGCAGATCTGCCTGATACCCTGGCCGGGCAGGCCGCTATTTTGGGCTTTTGCTGCGATGAAGGCGTCAGCCGCAATCATGGCCGCATCGGCGCACGCGAAGCGCCTGACCAGGTGCGCCGGGCGCTGGCCAGCTTGCCCGCCCATCAATTGAAGAATCTGTATGATGCCGGCGATATCGACTGTCCCGATAACAATCTGGAACTGGCCCAAAGTCGGCTGGCAGACCGGATCAGCAATCTGCTCAATGCCTCGTCTCGCCTTGCCGTTATCGGTGGTGGGCACGAAATTGCCTACGGCAGTTATCTGGGACTTGATCGGCATTTGCGTTCGACAGAACAGAGCGGCACAGTCCTGGTGCTGAACCTGGATGCCCATTTTGATTTACGCACCAGTCGCCCCGGCAGTTCCGGCACGCCGTTCGACCAGATGTTCGAACATGCCGCACAAAACGGACGTTCCGTCCG
>DATGQC010000547.1:0-9069 GCA_035304425.1 Advenella sp. | reverse complement strand
CCGCAATTTGAAAAACAATCGGGCTATCACGTTGAAATCGTCCATGGATCCTCCATGGGTGGCGCGCCCGATTCCATTCCGGCCCGACTGGATCGACAGGAACCCGCAGACATGGTTATCCTGGCCCGTAAATCGCTGGACCAGCTGGTCAATAAAGGACAGGTCGCCAAGGGCAGCCAGGTAGACCTGGTTCGATCGCTCATCGGCATCTCCGTCCAGAAAGGCGCGCCAAAACCTGATATCAGCAGTGCGCAGGCGGTAAAACGCGCCCTGCTGGCCGCGCCTTCCATTGCCTATTCCGCCAGCGCCAGCGGCACTTATTATGAGAAAGAACTGATCAAGAAGCTGGGTATCGAAGCACAGGTCAAGCCCAAGAGCAAGCGTATTGTCTCCGAGCGCGTAGGTGCAGTGGTGGCGCGCGGTGATGCGGCGCTTGGCTTGCAACAGGTCAGTGAATTGCTGCCGATCAAAGGGGCCGATTACGTGGGTGTGCTGCCTCCCGCCTTGCAAAAAGCAACCGTCTTTTCGGCCGGCGTCACCACGCATGCCCGTAATCAGCAGGGCGCCAATGCGCTGATCAAATATCTGTCATCTCCGGCCGCAGTTGAAACGATACGAAAAAATGGCCTGGAACCGGCCTTCCCGGTACACTAATTGAGGCCGGTGATCGCCCCCCGGGCACATCAGCCCGGCCAGGCAGATCCATGCGCGGCTGCTTAACAGAAGTCGAAGCTGCAGCGGGTATGGCGTGCAATCCGCTGCACAGGCGGCCCCGGGTGGTCACTTCCTCACATGCGCACACCTGAAGGGCACTTGCCTGACCCGGCGCCTGCGCGCTAGATTCGCGCCGTTACCGGATTGGCCGGGACACACGCCGCCTGGCACTCAACCGTCAAATGCGATATTTCATGGACAGGCCGCAATCGTTCGCGTATCTGGCGGGCCGTCAGCCCGCTGCCTGCCACGCTAACAATGGCCGCGCGCGCCTGTGGCCCGACCTGCCAGACATGCAGATCGGTGATCTTCACATCGGGCACCGGCGACAGGATGTCGCGAATTTCCTCTGCAACGTGTTCGTCTGTCACGTCCAGCAACACGGCTGCGCTGGCTTTCATCAGGCTATAGGCCCATCTGCCGATGACCAGTGCGCCCACGACCCCCATCACCGGATCCAGCCATATCCAGCCAAAATAACGCCCTGCCAGCAGAGCGACAATAGCAAGGACCGACGTCAGGGCATCGGCCAGCACGTGAATGTAGGCAGCCCGTATGTTATTGTCGCCGCCGCGTGCATGTCCGTGAGTAGCTGCGTGTTCACCCATATGGCCATGATGATGATTATGATGATGGTGATGCCCGTGCTCGTGCCCGTGGTGATGCCCGCCCGACAGCATGAGCGCGCTCACCACATTGACCAGTAAGCCGATCGCCGCGACAATGGCCGCTTCCCCGAAGGCAACGCTGGTCGGACGCAACAGTCTTGCCACCGATTCGACCCCGATGCCAAGGGCCACCATGGCAAGAATCAGCGCCGACGCGAATCCGGCCAGATCCCCTACCTTGCCGGTTCCGAAGCTGAAACGCTGATTGTCCACATTGCGCCGGGCAAAGGCGTACGCCCCCGCCGCAATGCCCAGGGCGCCCGCATGGGTGGCCATATGAAAACCATCGGCGAGCAAGGCCATGGAACCGGTCACATAGCCGGCAGCAATTTCCACGACCATCATGACAAAAGTCAGGACGACCACCCATAGGGTCCGGCGGGCATTTTCGTCATGGGCCGCTCCCAGAAACGCATGACGATGGGAACCGGGTTCCGAATACATAATCTGATCCTTTTATTTCGAATATTGGCGAATCGCCTTGAGCAACTCGTTCACGCCCGCCTGGCGCTGCGCATCGCTAAGCCCAGGATCGGCAACATGAAACTGCGCATGCGCCTCAATAATCTGTTCAAGCAATCCATTCAATGCGCCACGTGTTGCCGCCACCAGATGCAACGTCTTGCCACAGTCGGCCTTCGCCTGCAGCGCACGCTCAATGGCCTGGACCTGCCCGGCAATTCTGCGAACCCGGTTGAGCAAGTCGTCATTATCGGTACTCAAATGAGCCATACCCTACCCCCCTATACTATATTAAGCCTGTATCATAGGCGAGCCGACCTGTTTGCGCAACCGACATCGGCCTACCGTGCACGCGTGCGCGTTCGTTTTCGTGCCACACCGTTCGCTACCGTTGCCAGGGCCACAAGACGGAAGCATGCGCCCCGGAGCCAGGTCATAGTTACGGGCTAACCCCTACTTGTTTATTTCAATTGTGCTTATTATTATGATGATATGAACAATGAAATAAAACCTCGCAATGAAAGCCGCATGCCGCTGTATCTGCAAGTGGCCAAACTCATGCGCCAGAAGATCGAGAGCCAGCAGTGGCGTTTCGGGGAACAGATTCCTACCCTGGACAATTTGGTGGCGCAGTTCGAGGTTTCACGCATTACCTTGCGCGCGGCCCTTAATTTGCTGGAGGACAATGGCATTATCCGGCGCACCCGTGGGGTGGGCACCTTTGTTGCCAAGGATCTGTCCGAACAGCGCTGGTTCAGGCTGGCCAACAGTTTTGATGAACTGGTCCAGGCGGTATCGACGCTGAAAATCCGCATGCTGCCGATAGAGCCGGGAGAGCGGGCGCCGGATCCGGCTTTCGGCTTTGATGGCAATAGTGCCGCCTACCAGCGTTTGCGTCGGGTGCATTACCGGGAAAACACGCCTTATTGCCTTATCGATATCTATCTGGACAAGACGATCTTCGATAGCGATCCGGAAGGTTTTCGCACTGCACCGGTTGTGCCCCAGTTGGCCAAGCGACCTGATATCAGCATCCATCAGGCCCGGCAGACCATGCGCATCACCGTCTCCGATAAAGAGACGGCATCGCATTTGAACATAGGCGTGGGCGATCCGATTGCCGATGTCTGCCGTGTCTTCAAGGATCCGTCGGACAACATTCTGTATTACGCGCATATTCAATATCCCGCGCAGCTGATTCAGATAGACACCGATCTGCTGCAAAACGAGATCGCCCATCGCCAGTATTGAGATCACTGGACGCTGCGCCAAAAAACATATGGAGACAAGGATGGCAAAAGCCACAAGAAGCAGCAACCGAGCCGGCAATCTGGCCTGGTCCGTTTTTCCGTTTATCTGCCTGATCGCCGTCTGGATGCTGGTGCATGCGTCGGGTTGGATCAGCCCCGCATTGCTGCCATCGCCGCTGGAAGTGCTGCAGACGTTCTGGACACATCTGACGCAGGGCGGGCTGTTGGTGAATATGGCCATGTCCATCCAGCGCGTGGTGGGTGGACTGTTGCTGGGAATGCTGCTGGCGGTGCCTATCGGCTTTCTGATAGGCTGGTACAAGCCCATACGACGTTTTGTCGACCCGCTGGTCAATTTCTTTCGCGCTCTGCCGCCCATCGCGCTTATTCCACTTGTCATTGTGTATTTCGGCATTGGGGAAATGGCCAAAATAGCCATTCTTTTCTATGCCTCCTTTTTCGCCGCGGTCATTGTCATGTACGAAGGCATGAATCAGATCAGTCCGGTGTATATACGCGTAGCCAAGACGCTGGGCGCTACGGATATGGAAATTTTCCTTAAAGTCATGGTGCCCATGACCGTCCCGCACATGCTGACTGCGCTCAGGGTTGCGTTGGGCGTAGCCTGGGCGACCCTGGTTGCTGCTGAATTGGTGGCAGCCCAGGAAGGCCTGGGCGCGATGATACAGAACGCTTCGGCGTTCTTTGATCTGCGCGCCATTTATGTGGGAATTATTTGCATTGGCGCAATCGCACTTTTGATGGATGTGGCCATCCGCAAATTATCAAACAGATTAATCAGCTGGCAGGACAGGACCGGGGAATAGACATGCAGACAAACAAAGAACGGATTGTTTTCGATAATGTTTCCATGCAATTCGACACCTCTGGGGGAGTGCTGGAAGTTGTCCGGGATATGTCGTTCAGCGTCAATCAGGGCGACTTTATTTCACTTGTGGGGCCTTCCGGTTGTGGCAAGACCACTCTGATGAATATGGCCGCCGGATTTATCAAACCAACTCGTGGCACGGTGATGCTCGATGGCAGGCAAATTGAGCAACCGGGCCCGGACCGCGGCGTCATGTTCCAGGAGTACGGCGTTTTCCCGTGGCTCACGGTCGAGCAGAATATTGCATTCGGGTTAAACCTGAAAGCAAGCAAGAACATGAATACTGCAGACAAGAAAGCAATTGTCGATCGCTATCTGAACCTGATGGGGCTGGCCGATTTTCGCAATGCCTTCCCGAAAACCCTGTCCGGCGGCATGAAGCAGCGCCTGGCGCTTGCCCGAACCTATGCGGTGCATCCCGAGTTTGTCCTGATGGACGAACCGTTTGGGGCGCTTGATGCGCAGACCCGCAGCGCGATGCATGACCTGCTGCTGGATGTGCTGTACGCCGAAGGCAAAACGGTCATGCTGATTACACATTCGGTCGAAGAAGCCGTATACCTTTCTAATAAAGTACTGATTATTTCTGCACGCCCCTCGCGCATCCGGGAGGTGATCGACATTCCCTTTGCCTATCCGCGCAATCGATCGCTGCAGGAAACCCCTGAGTTCAATGCATTACGCGCACGTATCCACAACAGCGTGATGCAGGAATATGCCGCGCAGGAAGCACTGGCAAAAGAAAAACGCGTCGCCTAGACGCACTGGCTGTCAACTACCAAAGGAGATCGTTGCTATGAAACGTAGAACTTTTATCAAGATGGCGGCCGGTACGGCAGCCGTTGCGTTACATGCGTCACCCGTATTCGCCCAGAGCAGCACTAAAGTCAAAGTCGGTTATCTGCACACCCTGGCTGTCGATGGCCAGATCTGGCTGGCCGAAGACATGGGCATCTGGAAGAAGAACGGGCTGCAGATGGAATTCATTCAATTTCAGACCGGCCTGGAACTGTTCCAGGCCATGAGCGGCGGCAGTATCGACGTTCTGAGCACCGGCGCCGTCATGTCCAATTTTCCTGCCCGCGGACAAGGCAAAGTATTTCTGATGAACGACGTGGAGTTTGCCACGGCGCAATTATGGGTACACCCCGACATGGGAATCAACTCGATCGCCGATCTGAAAGGCAAGCAGATATCCACCACAACCGGCACGACCGCGCATGTGTTCCTGGACAATGCCCTGCGCAAAAACGGACTGGATCCCAAAAAGGATGTGAAAATCATCAACCAGCGCATGCAGGATGCCGTCACTGCGTTCATATCCAAAGCGGTACCGGCCATTGCCTTGTGGGTACCGTTCAACATCCCCATCCGTAATAAAGTGCCCGGTGCAAAAATGCTGGTAGACGCCTCCAAGTTTTATCCCGAAGCCGCCATCATGGGCGGCTGGGCGGCGCGCAACGATTATTACGACAAGAATAAGGAAGTGCTGGAAAAAATTATCCGCGGCTGGGCCGAGGCCAACGACTATCTGATCGCCAATACCGACAAGGCGCTGGCCGCAATTCAGGCGAAGCATTATCCCCAGGTGCCATTGGCAGATATCAAGGAGCAATATGCGGCCCAGAAGATGTTTACTTCCGCCGAATGGGCCAAGTTGTATGCCGACGGCTCCGTCACCAAATGGTTGCAGCGCGTCAGCGATTTCTTCATTGATTTTGCCCGCATTCCGAATGCCACTCCGGCGGCGCAATATTTTGATCCCAAGCTGTATCTGAACGTCATCAAATCATGAAGCAAATGAGTGAACAACGGCCGATTCAGCGTTCGGGCGCTTACGATTATATTATCGTAGGCGCAGGTTCGGCCGGCTGCGTGCTGGCCAATCGCCTGTCAGCCGATCCCGCCGTCCGCGTACTATTGCTCGAAGCGGGCAAGCCAAACAAAAACTTTTGGCTGCACCTGCCGGTGGGCTATTTCAAAACCATTTACGACACGCGTTTTTCCCGGCTGTTCGATACCGAGCCGTGTGAAGGCACGGCAGGCCGAAACATTATCTGGCCGCGCGGCCGGGTGCTGGGCGGGTCAAGCTCCATCAACGGTCTGCTGTATATCCGGGGCCAGCACCGGGACTACGACGACTGGGCTGCCAAAGGAGCGACCGGTTGGGACTATCAATCGGTTCTGCCGTTCTTCAAACGCTCCGAAGGCTACGAACATGGCGACAGTCAATATCACGGCGGCCATGGCGAGTTGGGCGTCTCCGATCTGAAGAACGACCATCCTTATTGTCAGGCGTGGCTGGCCGCCGGGCAGGAATTTGGGTTGCCTTTCAATCCAGATTTCAATGGCGCCACCGAATTCGGCGTAGGCGCCTATCAACTGAGCATGAAAAACGGCTGGCGCTCCAGCGCGGCAACCGCATTTCTGCGACCGGCCCTGGCCCGTGACAACCTTACCGTGCTGACCGAAGCGCACCTGACCCGTGTGCTGTTTAACGGTACAACAGCCACAGGCGTAGAGTGGCTGCAACGCGACGCCCTCTACCAGGCCCGGGCAGAGGCCGAAGTCATTCTGTCGGCCGGCGCCGTGCAATCGCCGCAAATACTGCAACTGTCGGGCGTAGGCCCGAAAGCGCTACTGGAAACACACGGCATTCCTGTGGTTCTGGATGCGCCTGAGGTCGGGGAAAACCTGAAGGACCACTACCAGGCGCGCACGATTGTTCGCCTGAAAAAGAAAATGTCTTTGAATAATGACGTTCGCAATCCACTGAAACTGGCTGCCATGGGTTTGCAGTGGGCATTCAGGCACGCCGGCCCGCTTACCGTCGGTGCAGGACAGGTCGGCGGATTCGCAAAGACAGAATACGCGACCGACGATCGGTCAGATATGCAATTTAATGTCATGCCATTGTCGGTAGATAAACCCGGCACGCCTTTGCACGACTATCCGGGCTTTACCGCGTCAGCCTCGCAGTGCCGGCCGGCCTCACGAGGCAGGCTGCAGATCCGTAGCGCCGATCCGTTGGCCGCCCCCCGTATTGAAACCCGTTATCTAAGCGAACAGATTGATCGCCAGACGCTGGCTGCAGGGCTGCAAATGCTGCGAGACATCTACAACCAGCCGGCTTTCCGTGACCTGATCGAGGCCGAAGTGCTGCCCGGCATTGAACGCCAGTCGCGTGACGGCATGATTGCATTCGCCCGCGAATGCGGCGGCACGGTTTTTCATGCCGTCGGCTCGTGCCGCATGGGTTCGGACACACGCGCCGTCGTCGATCCCATGCTCAGGGTGCAGGGAATAGAGCGACTGCGGGTCATCGACGCATCGGTCATGCCAGAAATGATCTCGGCCAACACCAACGCCGCATCGATCATGATCGGCGAAAAAGGCGCAGATCTGCTCTTGAACGCAAAAGGCTAGCGCACCCGCAATCAATTTCAATCGCAATAAAGGATAATCATGCAGGACACCGATAGCCAAAACACGGATTGCCGCGCGCCGGGACAGGTCGCGGGCGCCGATCTGCAATTGCAGCCGATCAGGCTGGCGCGCGTGGATGCGCTGGTGTTTCGCGCCCCCGTCAGCGAGCCGGTGCAAACCTCTTTTGGCATCATGTATGATCGTCCGGCAGTGCTGGTACGAATGGAAAACCACGATGGCCTGATCGGCTGGGGCGAAATATGGTGCAATTTTCCCAGTGTGGGCGCCGAACACCGGGCCCGTATTCTGCAATCATGTATTGCGCCGATCTTGCTTGAACGCGCCTGGGACAGTCCCGAGCAGGCATTCCAGACCTTGCACCAGCGCCTGCATGTACTGGGGATACAGAGCGGCGAGCCAGGTACGCTGGCGCAGGCCATCGCCGGCGCCGACATCGCCCTGTGGGATCTGGCGGCGCGGCAAGTAGGTAAACCTTTATGGCAGCTCCTGGACGGCACGCCAGGGATTGAAGTTTATGCATCGGGCATCAGTCCCGACAATCCGGAAAAACTGGCCCACGCCAAGCAACAGGAAGGCTATCGCGCCTTCAAGCTGAAAGTGGGATTCGGGCGCGACCGTGATATTGGCAATTTGCGCAGCCTGCGCGAGCTGCTGGGGCCGGATACACCGTTGATGGTGGATGCGAACCAGGCATGGTCTTTGGACGAAGCGCAGCAAATGACCAAACTTCTTGCTCCTTTTGCTCCCAACTGGCTGGAAGAGCCAATGACCGCCGACTCGCCGACCAGCGCCTGGCAACAGTTGGCCGCAGTCAGCGACATTACCCTTGCCGGCGGCGAAAATATCCGAGGACAGAGCGACTTCCACCAAATAATTGATTCAGCCGCGTTCGGCGTGATTCAGCCTGATCTGGGCAAATGGGGCGGCTTTAGCGGCTGCGTGCCGGTTGGCCATTATGCCGTTGCCCGGAAGCGCCTGTTCTGCCCGCACTGGTTGGGCGGCGGCATTGGCCTGGTCGCATCCATGCACCTGAAGGCCGCTGTCGGCGGACCTGGTTATGTCGAAGTAGATTCCAACCCGAATCCGCTGCGCGATCTGATCGCCGGCGCATATCTTAAGCCGGAGCAAGGCAGGATATCGCTTTCCAACGAACCCGGTATTGGGATTACGCCCGACATGGACCAGCTACGACAATTTCAGTTGAAATATTGATCCGATAGCTGCACGGGCTCTGACCAGAGAGCGATCAATGAGGCAGGCCATGATCAATCAGACCATGACCAATGGTCTGATACGCTCCATACTGCCATGCCCTGCAGATCCGGCACGCCCCTTGCAAACGTGATTCGATCATCAGGCACTGCGCCAGCGGTACATGCACCATTACGTGCAAAAACCGGCGGCAGAACCTGTAAACCCGCAGAAGACGTCTGCTCAGAACGTGCCGGTATACATCCCCCCGTCAATCAACATGTTCTGACCCGTGATATAACCTGCCTGCCGGCTGCACAGAAAAGCGCAAAGGGCTCCGAACTCGTCAGGATGGCCGAATCGTTTAGCAGGTACGACCGCTTGCTGGGCCTGCTTAATGGTATCCATGTCCTTGCCGGATTTGCTGGCGGCCGCTTTCATCGTACCT
>DATGQC010000546.1:0-9289 GCA_035304425.1 Advenella sp. | reverse complement strand
GAGTACATCGCCAAAGACTGACAAGGTACCTTGTTGTTGTTGTTGTTGTTGTTGTTGTTGTTGTTGTTGTTGTTGTTGTTGTTGTTGTTTCGGATACGGACGTTGGGAATGTCTTCAAAGTTGTCTATGTCCGTGATGTCGTCGCTGGCTACGAGATCAGACTTCCGCTCTTGACCCCTGTGCCTTTTGCCGGCCACGCTTGCACCATAACGGGGCGCTTGCGCGCGGCGTCGGCCCATGCGCGGACAGCGAAGACAAATGAAATGTTTGTGGGATGGCGCTGATTCTCCCGATCGTGTGTTTACTCAGCTGATAAAAAAGCGCGCAGCTTAACCGGTGCTTGAGCGATTTTTTTCGTCAATTTATGCGAACGTCGGCAAGGCATTGGCACGCGATTATCGTAAGCACTCATTTCAAAACATGACCGGGGCGGCCACATTGGGTATTTTTGAACGTTTTTTTACAAAAAATACAAAATAGGTGTTTCAAGACGGTCGCAATAAATGATGTTTTATATAGAATACGCCCCGTACGAATGATATTCACCTATCCATCGTACTCTTGCACCCTGGCTCTCAAGAGCCGGGGTATTTTTTTGCACCGTTGCTTTTGCAAATGATGGTCATCAACCCCGCAACCAGACACATTGCGCACCGTAGCGCTTTATGACAAGTCATAAACAAACATGCATTGCTACAAAGTGCCTGTTTGCCCATTTTGACCCCCTTTGACCCTGGTTGCACGCGGCTGGGTACGCCTTGCTGTCTTCGGATGTCCGATAAATAAGCATGGGCTCATGTTGACGCGCACAGGTGCCTACGATGAACCAACCGTTGCTTGCGCCTGTTGCGCCAGCTGTTTGGCCAGCGCCTTGCGGTCCACTTTGCCGACTGCATTTTCAGGAAGGGCGTCCAGAAGAAAAATAGCGGCAGGCTGGTAGATGCGGGCCAGGTGCGTTTTGAGCAGGGCATGCACCTCGTCCAGGTTGATGTCGCTCTTTCTGGCGGTGATAAAGGCTACAGGCACTTCCCCAAGGTCTTCATCGGGCCGGCCGATCACGCAGCAATTGGCTACGTCGGCATGCATGGCGATCACATGCTCGATCTGCGATGGTGAAATGTTTTCCCCGCCACGAATAATGACATCCTTGATGCGGCCTGTAATGTATAAAAAGCCGTCCTCATCGGCGTAGCCGATATCGCCGGTGCGCAACGGCCCGAGCTGCGGGTCCAGCTGGCCTGGCGCAGACACGCCCACATAACCCAGCATCAGGTTATCGCCGTCTATACAGATCTCGCCATTGGTATGGGCTGCAGTAATGCGTTCACCATGTGCCGACAGCAGGAAGACGTCCTGGTTGTTCAGTGGTTTGCCGATAGAGCCGATTTTTCGTAGTGCCGGCGGATTCATGGTAGAGGTGCAGGTGGCCTCGGACAGACCATAAGAGATGACCAGCGGCTGTCCAAGATAATTTTCTATTTTTTTGTGTAGTTCAGTTGTGATGGGCGCGGAGCCGCAGCGGGCCAGCCGCAAGTTTCGGACAGCCTCAGCAGGTAAAGGATGAGCCAGCATGCGCGAATACATGGTGGGCACGCCGGTGATGATGGTGGGCCTTACCGTTGCCATCAACTGCGGCATGGCCTGTGCAGAAAAACGCGGCGCAAAATGAATGCAGGCGCCGACGGCCAGCGGGCTGAAAAGCTGATTGTTCAATCCATTGGTGTGATAAATGGGCATGACGTGCAGCAGAATGTCGTCTGCCGTCAGTTCGGTCATGGCGATCACGCCACGGGCATTGTTCAGCACGCCGCGATGGCTTTCCAATACGCCTTTGGGTTTGCCGGTGCTGCCCGAGGTAAACAGCATGAGCGCCGGGCTCGATGGCGACACGCTGGCGGACCAGTACGCAGGCGCTTCGGCCAGGGTCATGGGGTTTATGACGCAAATATCTTCCGAGCCCGCATCGCGCGCAGGATCGTCCGAGAGCAGCCAGGCGAGCCCGCCGCTTCGCAGGCGTTGCGCGCGTTCTGTGGGACTCAATCCGGGCTCCAGCGGACAGGGGCAGGCGCCCGCAACCATCACTGCCAGCAGCGTTATCACGGCGTCCAGCCCGCGTTCCATATTGATCGCGACGCGCGTGTGTTCAACCATGCCGGCGGCATGCAGGCGTCCGGCCAGCTGCGATACCTGGGTGTACAGTTGGCCGTAGTGAATGCGTGTATTGGCGTCTTGCAGGGCAATGCGATTCTCAACCGGCGCGCTGCGCCAGGTTGCTTGCCAGTCATTCAGAATGGTGGACGTTGGCGCCATGATTGATCTCCTAGCGCAGCGTGACCGCAGCGTCTTTTTCGAATTGTCCGGCCGGATCCAGCGCCTGCAAGGCCGCTATTTCCGCGTCTGTGGGCGCAGCGGTGGGTTTGGCATCGCTGTGGTCAAAAATAAACCCGGTGCGGCTCACCACTTCGTCGATGGATGATTCCGGATGAAATGACTGCAGCGCCAGTCGTCCGTCTTTTTTGATGAACACGGCAATGGGTGTGACCACGCCATGAAAGCCGCCCCATGAGGTGCGAAAGTCCAGTTTGTCCACAAAGGTGCGTGTCGAGTGTTCGGTGCGCCAGGTGCAGGCGCGTCGTGCGGTGGGCAGCATAACGGCGCCGCCACCGCCGCCGGGTAAGCGGACCTTGGGCGAGTGCCAGTCGCCGATGACCGAGTTATTGGCGTTGCCTTCGCCATCGATCTGAGCGGCGCCCAGATAGGTCAGGTCCATTTTGCCGCGGGTGCACAGGTCATAGAAATCTTCGTTGGCAAAGATGGAGGCCGATTGCTGCGCCAGCACCGGATCGGAACTGGACAAGGGAATCATCGAAGGCGTTGGGTCTACGCCGCCGGCCACGTTGATGTAAATGAAGTCCCATTCATAGGCTTTTTTGGCCATCAGGCAGGCCAGCATGGGCATGGTGGAATTGACGCCGCTGAACGTGATTTCATTGGGGCGGATAAAGCGGGCCAGGTTGGTAACGATGTAGGAGAAAGGCGACCAGTTGTTTTGCATTATGCGTGTTCCTGTAATTCGGGTGCGGCGTCCATGTGTTGGCTGAAGGCGACCTGATCCGGATTCAGATAGGCCTGCACTGCCGGATAATCTATTTCGTAATCGGGCCAGCACGAACCAGGCCAGGCGCCGTTGGGCACAACGCTGAAGGCTTCAACCATGAAGTATGGAATGAGCGTGGTTTCCGGATTGTCTGTAAAGACGGTGTCCTCTACCATTTTTTCGGCAACGACCAGCACGCTTTTGGCCGAACGCGACATGATGCGGTCCCAGTGGTAAGTGCCCAGCACGCGTACGTTACCCTTGCGGTCGACTTCATTGGCGTGTATGACGGCGTAATCCGGTTGTATTGCAGGGATCACCCATACCTCTTTGCCTGAGCCGTAGGGATCGGCTATTTTCACCCAGTTATTCAACCGGGCCAGTTCGCTGCCTTCGATGCCGCCGCAGGGCTGGAACGGAATGCCGAAGGCGGCGGCACGTAAGCCCGCCGTCAACGTTGCGCAGGCGTGTTCTTCCAATGCCAGCCGTTGCTGCTCGACCGCCTTGCGGTAGTATTGCGCCAGGCCGAAGTTGCCTTCCATGGCTACAATACCGGCGCGTGCTTTGGTGGCGGTTCCGGTGCGGCACAAAATATCGATGTCATAGCCGGGAGATTGTTTGATGATCTCCAGGTCTTGCTTGTTTTGCCGGATAAGTTCACGCACAAACGAAAAGGGACCGCGATGCAGAAAGCTGCCGCCCAGCGCCAGCGAGGCGCCATTGGGGACGCGGCTGACCAGGTCCGGCAGGGATACGCATTTATCAGCCTGGTTGAATCCTGATGTCATGATGTTCTCCAGATTATTGATTGGGTTTCAGGTAGGCGCGAATCCGGTCTTTAAGGCCGGGCGCCACCGCAGAGCGCACCAGGGCGGCCAGGTTCTGGTCCGATTCCGCATTGGCGTACAGCACCTTGTACATATTGCGGCGGGTGATATCGGACAGAATGGCGTTGTTGGCCTGCGCCTGTTCGATCACGGCCGGCCACTCTGCCTGGTCCTGCAATGCCTGCATGAAGCCGATGTCATGGGCTTCGCTGGCATCGAAGGTGCGTGTACTGGACAGAATATCCAGCGCGTTCTGGGTGCCGACGATGTTCTGGAAACGGCGGGTCCCCAGGATAAGGCCGAACTTGATGCCGGGAAAGCGGAAGGTGGTGCCGTTGGCGGCGATGCGACGCTTGCACGAGGCGATAATATCGGCGCCGGCGCCGAAATTGCGTCCGTGGCATAAGGCTAGTGTCATGGCGGGAGAGGTTGCCAACAGGTCCAGCATGATTTCAATCTGTATGATTCGTTGCAGCAGATCGCCCTCGCTCGCCGTTTCCAGGTCGGTAAAGTCAAACCCGGCGCAAAAGTTTTTGCCGTTGCCCTTGAAGATCAGAAGTGGAATATTGTCCTGGTGCGCCTGTTGTATACCCTCTGTGAGCGCCAGCACCAGGGCGGGCGACAGGGCATTCATTTTCTCGGGCCGGTTCAGGGTGAAAATCCAGGATTGTTCCTGGCGTTCGATGATCAATGGTTCGCTCATGCGTTCTCTCCCTGCTTTGCAATGGTCGATAGAATTTCATCGTTGTGTTCGCCCAGCGCCGGTGGGCCGACGGCGATCCGGCTTGTCTGTCCGTCAAAGCGGATCGGCGAGGCAAAGGTTCTGGCGGTCTGTCCATTCGGCAGGGGAATGTCCTGCACCCAGTCCATGTGTGCGACCTGTTCATCCGCCAGAATATCCGAATATTGGTTGATTGGCGCGCAGGGGACACCGGCCGCACGGAACTGTTCAAGCCAGTATGGCGCATCTTCAGATGCAAAAATCGATTCCATGATTTCCAGCAGGGCCTGCTGGTGTTGCGCGCGTAAAGAGGTGCTGGTGAACCGTTCATCTTCAAACAGTTCGGGACGTCCGATGACCTGACATACCGATTTCCACAGGGAGTTGTTGCCGGCCGCCATGCCGAAGTATCCCTGTTTGCAGCGAAAGACCTGATAGGGCGCGTTGCGCGGATGGGCCGATCCCAGCTTGCGCGGATTGTTGCCGCTGCCGAAGTATTCGGATGTTTGCAATGCGGCGATGCCCAGTGTCGCGCCCAGCATGGAAATGTCAATATGGGTGCCTTCCCCGTTACGTTCGGCCATGCGCAGGGCAGAGACGATAGAAAACGCAGCGTAAAGCCCGGCAGAGAAATCGCACACCGGCACACCGCACTTGACCGGCGGCCCATCGGCTTCTCCGGTGACGCTCATGAGTCCGCTCATGGCCTGTACGGTCAGATCGAACCCGCCTTCCTGGCTGCGTGGACCGCTCTGGCCATAGGCGGAAATGGAGCAGTACACGATTTGCCGATTCAGTTGCCTGATATCGGCATAGCCCAGGCCGAGCCGGTCCATGACGCCCGGACGATTATTTTCCAGCACGATATCGGCCGAGCGCATGAGCTGGCGGGCAGCCTGCACGTCGGCCGGGTTCTTCAGGTTGAGCGTGACCGATTTTTTGTTCCGGTTCAGCGAAGCGAAATTCTCGCTGTATCCATCGCTGATGGGAGGCCAGCTTCTGAGCGTGTCGCCGCCGTCCGGATGTTCGATCTTGATCACATCGGCGCCCATGTCGGCCAGCAGCATGCTGCAGAAAGGTCCCGCAGCAACGTTGCAGATTTCGATGACTTTTACGCCTTGCAGCGTGGCTTCTTGCTTCATGTTTAGTTGCTCACAGAATGGTTTGAATTAATTTGACTCGCCAAAATAGCCGCGCCGGTATCCCGATTCGCGGGAAATCTCGCAGGCGGCTTCCAGCACCAGCGGCGACCAGCGTTTCATGTTTTCAATGGTCAGTCTTTCCAGGGGACCCGAGATGCCCAGGGCTGCAATCACCTTGTTGTGTCCATCAAAAATCGGCGCGGCGATGCCGCCGACATTGCTGCGCCATTCTCCCCGGTTGATAGCGTAACCAATGCGGGCGATGTTGGCCAGTTCGTCTTTGAGCGCAGCCAGCGAGGTGATGGTGTGTTCGGTGTGCCGGATCAGATCGGCTGAATGACGGTTGAGATATTCGTCATTCTGGAAGGCCAGCATGGCCTTGCCGGTTGCCACTGCATAGGCGGGCGCACGACCGCCTATGATGGAATAAGCGCGCACCGGATTGGGGCTGTCGATTTTGTCGATGTAAATGACATCGAGCTGATCCAGCACGGACAGGTGAACGGTTTCCTGCGTTTGCAGCGCGACCTGCCGCATCAGCGGCGTCGCGATCTTGCGTACATCCAGGCGGGCCAGTCGTTGCGCCGCCAGTTCGAAAATTTTCAAGGTGGGCTTGTAGCCGCCCGAATAACTGCTTTTTTCCACGTAGCCTGCCGCGATCAGTGTCTGCAGCGTACGGTGGGTGTTGCTTTTGGTCAGGCCGGATGTCACCGCAAGATCGTCAATCGTATTGGGCTGGTCTTCCTGAGCGCAAATGATTTCAAACAGCCGCAGACCCTTCAGCAAGGTTTTATCCATATAAATCTCAAATAATGATACATAAAGTCCTATATTTTAAAATTCTAAACATAGAACCATTAATTCGTTGACCGCATTTTTATTATATGCGATTCTATTTTTTATACAAGAAATAGAATTCAAATTCTAAATGTTAGGATATTATAAAAAAGGAGCGAGACAATGAAATGGTTTCCAAGGGCAAGTGGCGCGTTGTGCCTGATCTTCTCCAGTACGCTGGCGCTGGCTGCAAGCTGGCCGACAAAGCCGATCACGCTGGTGGTGCCTTATCCGCCCGGGGGCGCAACCGATTTTTCCGCCAGAATCTATGCGCAATATCTGCCCAAGCTTCTGGGGACCACGGTGGTGGTGGAAAATCGTGCCGGCGCGGGAGGGGAAATTGGCGCAGAAGCCGTATCCCGGGCAGCGCCCGATGGCTATACCATGCTGTTCGGCGCGATCGGCAGTCATGCGATCAACTCGGTATTGCCGTCCAAGCCCAAGACTTATAAATTCCCCGATGCCTTCGAAGGCGTTTCATTCGGCACTGCCGTGCCGTTGGTGGTGGCGGTGCGCAACGGTTTGGGCGTCAATACGCTGGACGAGCTGGTGAACAAGATAAAGCAAACGCCAGGCAAGATCACATATGGCTCTGCCGGGGTCGGATCATCCCAGCATATGGCCGCTGAAAAATTTCAACTGGCAACCGGCACCAGGTTATTGCATGTGCCATACAAAGGCAGTGGTCCTGCTGTTACAGATTTGCTGGGCGGACAGATTGATATGGTGATCGATACCCTGACCACGCTTTATCCACAAGTCAATAGCGGCAAAATCAAATTCCTGGCCGTTACAACCGCCGATCGGGTGCCGACTATTCCGGATGTGCCGACATTGAAAGAGCTCAATGTCAAGGACTATGTGCTGACAACCAATTATGGCTTGCTTGCGCCGGCGGGCACGCCCACAGACATTGTGCAGAAAATGTCCGCGGCGATGCAGGCCGTGGCCGCCCGGAAAGACGTGCAGGACAAGCTGATCGCGTCGGGCGCCAGAGCCTATGCCACTACGCCGCAGCAAACAGAACAGCTGCTGCTGGATGAAGTAGAAAAATGGTCCGACGTTGCCACCCGCGCCAAAGTTGAATGACATCGGAGTGACATCATGGATGCAGTTTGCCGGTTAGGCATCGTCGGCGGCGGATCGGTCGGTATATCATTGCTGGCGCAGTTGATTGCGCATCTGGAAAGTCGTGCGGACAGCGCAGGCAGGGTGGCTGGCTGTCATATTACGCTGTTCGAGCCCGCCGAAAAAATCGGCCATGGCACGGCTTACCAGGATGATCTGAATACCAATCTGCTTAATGTACCGGCGGGCAATATGTCGCTGTACGACACGCATCGTTCGCACTTCGTGCAATGGCTGGCGGCGCAGCCCAGGGCGTTGTTGCAATCGTATGGCATCAGCGATATTGATCCTGCTGCATTCTATCCCCGTCCGCTGTTTGGCCGATATGTGCATGAGCAATTCGATCGCATCATCGCGCAGGCTGCCGCGCTGGGCGTACAGGTGCAGGTGGTGCGCAGGGCAGTTGTGGCGATTGTGCGTCCGGAGCAAGGGCAAGGCAAGCAAAAGCGGAATGGGACAGCGTCAGGAAACGTGCAGGGGCAAGCGCAGGAAAAAGAGCAACAACAGGAGAGGCCATCGCATCTTCAGGTGACAGATCTCGCCGGCGTCAGCTATGTGTTTGATCAACTGGTGCTGTGCAATGGGAATCTGGCGTCTGACAAGTTCGATGCGCTGGTGTCGTGTGCAGGGTTCATGAATAGTCCCTATCCGGTCAGCGCCTTGCCGCAAGCCATTCCTGCAGAAGCCACGGTGGCAATTCTGGGCGCTAACCTGAGCGCCATTGATGCCGTTGTCGCGCTGAAGGCGCATGGGCATGCCGGGCAGATTCATTGCTTTTCGCGGCAGGGCGTGTTGCCTGCTGTGCGCAGTATGCATCCGACCCGCATGACCCGCCGGCTGACCCGGGCAGACGTGCGCGCGATGGCGCTAGCCAAAGGGGGGCGACTGGATCTGGATGATGCGGCTGGAATCGTGCGTGAGCAGATTCTGGCAATTGATTCTGGTTTTGATATGCGTGATATGGCCGGCAGCGGCGCAGATGCGGCGGCACAGCTGGATCATGAGCTTGACGCTGCGTGCAGCGGGCCGCGCCCGTGGCAGGCGGTGCTAGCGGCAGCCAATGAGGTGATCGATTTGCTATGGTTTTATCTGGATCAGCCGGCCAGGCGGCATTTTCAGGCGCGCTGGCGCTCGCTGTGGATGTCGCGTCGGGCCATGTTTCCGTTACAGAACGCGCGCCAGGTGCAAAGCCTGCTCAAGGCAGGGCAGTTGCATATCCACGGCGGATTCCAGGCATGCGAGCCGCAAGCAAATGGGGCCGGTTTTGTGTTGCGTTGTCGGGGTGCTGGCGGCGCGCTGCAACAGGCATGTGATGTGGTGATCAATGCAACCGGGTTCTCCCAGGACGTGCGCCGCTCGCCGGATCCGCTGATCACGCAGTTGCTGCAATCGGGCCTGGCGCGCGCCAGCGAATATGGCGGCTTTGAGCTGGATTTCGATACAGGGTGCCTGGTCACCAAGGGGGGCGCCATTGCTGACAACATTGCAGTACTAGGCAGCCTGGCTTGCGGAACCTATTTCTGGACGGTCTCGATGG
>DATGQC010000545.1:0-9811 GCA_035304425.1 Advenella sp. | reverse complement strand
CAAGGGCGTTTCGATAGCAGCCAGTTTGGCCACGCCTTCTGCATTGGTTACCAAAGCGCGCGCGCCGGAATTGGACAGGCGGTAGGCCAGCGCATCGGAGCCGAACAGTGAAAACAGGGGAATGGCAATAAGCCCCAGCTTGTAGCAGGCAATATGTGCAATGGCCGTTTCAATCCCCTGGGCCAGCAAAATACCCACCCGATCGCCACGCGCCACCCCTGCATGCTGCAACACATGCGCGAACTGGTTGGAATAGGCTTTGAGCTGGTCGAAGGTGTAATACTGGATATCGGCGGGCGACTTTTCATGAATAATGGCAAGACGGCCGGTTCCGTCTGCCCATTTATCACAAACGTCAACACCGATATTGTAGTGTTGCGGCACATTCCAGTGAGTGGCTGCCACTGTTGCGGCATAGGTTGCATGGCGTGTAAGCAAGACAGGTCTCCTTTTCGTTTAATTGTATATCGGTTCGCTGTCGTCGCTTATGCCTCATTGGTGTTTTTTCCACTCTCGGAAACCCGTAATTGCTTTGTTGTCCGCCGGTATTCCGACGGCGTCATACCCTGCTTGTTTAAAAACGCCGTTGCAAAATTGGCGGCATTGGAAAACCCCACGTCTTCGGCAATGGTGAGTGTGCGCAACGATGTGGTGGCCAGCAGGTGTTTTGCGGTGCGCATACGTAAATCACGAATGTATTCAAAGGCACTGCAACCGCAAACATTGTAGAACGCGCGATTCAGGCGCTTTTTATTCATGGACACCAGCGCCGACAATTTGGGCAGGCTCAGATCCTCGGACAGGTTATCCTGCGCATACTGCATGACGATGCGCACGGCGACTTCGTCATCGCTGTCAACGGCGCCGCTACGCGGCTCCCGGTCCGGGGGCAGGAGCATTGACGCCCGCTGTTGGCGTCCGCTATGCAACCGCTGCGAGATACCCGCATGAATGCGGATGCGCGCCACCACCTCGTCATAAGGGTGGGCTTTGGAAATGAAGTCGGACGCGCCATACTCCAGCGCCTGGATGCGCGATTCCGGATCATCCAGATTGCTGTAGAAAAGAACGGGAATATCTGTGGTAAGCGTGTTGGCCTTGAGCCGACGACATAACGGAATACCATCGAGCCGGGGCAGATGCAATTCCGACACAATGACATCGGGCAGCAACGTAATGGCTTTTTCGTATCCCTGCAGCCCATCAAATGCAACTGTGATACGGAATGCAGCGCTACGCATGGCCGCGAGCACGCCGTGTAAACTTTGCATATTGCCATCGACAAACAGAGTATGAAGACTGCGCAATGGTGGAGCCGGACTGTCCATAGGATTTCGCTTGACTATCTAAATTGAAAATGCGAAATCATTTTCCAACAAGATGCGAAGTTCCTATTTTGAAAAAATTCTTGATGCTTTTTGAAAAAAGAATGAATTGTGCTTTTATGAATAATTCTTAACGTCAGTCAATTCAGTTGGCCTTGCAACCCCCTGGTTTATACGACAAACAGGCGCTTGTATTCTTTGATTGCGTAACGATCGGTCATCCCCGCGATATAGTCGGCAATGGCGCGCGCCTGTCTGCGTTCATCGTCGTACCGGTAGTCTATCGGCATGAGCCGCGGGTCGTCCAGAAAGGCCTTGAACAGCGATTGAACAATGGTGCCGGCCTTGTTGGCCATGCGCATCACCTTGTAGTGGCGGTACAGGTTATGCATGAGAAAGGATTTGAGTTCATCGGCCTGTGTCCGCATCGCCTGGGAGAACTGCAGCAACGCGGGCGCTTCAGTCACGTCTTCACGAGTCTGGATGCGATGCGTATGCAGATTGTTCCGGGTCGTGTGAGTCAGGTCGACGATCAGGGCGTTGATCATGCGCCGGATGACCTCGGCAATAAGCCGGCGTCCGGTGACGCTGGGAAACAGACGGTTCACTTCATCATGGTAGGTGGCAAACAGTTGCACCTGGCGCATTTGGTCAATTGTGATAAGTCCTGAACGCAGGCCGTCATCGATATCATGGTTGTTATAGGCGATTTCGTCTGCCAGATTGGCCAGTTGCGCTTCCAGGCCCGGCCGCTTTCGGTCGATAAAGCGCTGGCCGACCTCGCCCAGCTGGCGCGCATGCGACAGCGAGCAATGCTTGAGAATCCCCTCGCGCGTTTCGAAGGTAAGATTCAGGCCGTTGAACGAGGCATAGCGCTCCTCCAGTTCATCAACCACCCGCAAGCTTTGCAGATTGTGCTCGAAGCCGCCCGCCTCCGGACACAGCCTTTGCATGGATTCGTGAAGCGCATCCTGCCCCGCATGGCCAAAAGGCGTGTGGCCCAGATCATGGGCGAGCGAGATGGCCTCGGTCAGGTCTTCGTGCAACCCCAAGTTGCGTGCCACTGCCCGCGCGATTTGCGCGACCTCCAGGCTGTGAGTCAGGCGGGTACGAAATAAATCGCCTTCATGATTAACAAAAACCTGTGTTTTATATTCGAGCCGG
The DNA here is from genome assembly GCA_035304425.1 of Advenella sp. Taxonomy (GTDB): domain Bacteria; phylum Pseudomonadota; class Gammaproteobacteria; order Burkholderiales; family Burkholderiaceae_B; genus Advenella. The sequence goes on along the minus strand of DATGQC010000545.1, from coordinate 7,322 downwards.
CGAAAGGCGCCGCTGTGAATGATGCGATCACGATCCCGCTGAAAAGGGTCGCGCGCAGGATCGGCATCTTCCGGATGCTGCCGCCCCCTGGAGTGGGTTGGCCGGGTCGCGTAGGGCGCTAGCGTGGTCGCGGTCATGTTTTACGCCCCGGCGCCGGCCACACCGGATGCCTCAATCGCGCTGCGATCAATGGCAATGTTGCCGACCGTGTCGCAGAGCGTTTCCTGAACCTGCTTTAACGGAGCGGTCTGCACCACTGCCTGGCCAATGGCCGGCATGAGCACATACCGTATTTCGCCGCCTTCGGTTTTTTTATCGCCCTGCATCAGGTCAAGCCAGACGCCCTCGCCCAGATCAGGCGCGATATCGGGGCAGCCGATAGCGCGCACCAGCGCACGCACCCTATTGATGTCGGCAGCAGGCAAGCCCAGCACCTTGCCCGAGAGCACGGCGGCCTGAACCAGCCCGCAACCTACCGCTTCGCCATGCAGCCAGGTGCCAAAGCCCAGCCCGGCCTCAATCGCATGACCAAAGGTGTGACCCAGATTAAGAATGGCGCGCAGGCCTGTTTCCTTTTCGTCTTCCGAGACGACCTGCGCCTTGAGCTCACAGCAGCGAGCGATGGCATAAGCCAGCGCGTCTGCGTCAAGCGCCACCAGCCGCGCGACATTGCTTTCGCACCATTCAAAAAACGCGCGATCCAGGATCAGGCCGTATTTGATGACTTCAGCCAGGCCGGCCGACACTTCACGGGCAGGCAGGGTGCGCAGGACATTGATGTCGATATCGACACTGACCGGCTGATAGAACGCGCCGATCATGTTTTTGCCCAGCGGGTGATTGACCGCCGTTTTGCCGCCTACGGATGAATCCACCTGGGCGAGCAACGTGGTGGGAACCTGCATATAGCGAATGCCACGCATATAGGTTGCCGCCGCAAACCCGGCCATATCGCCGATGACGCCGCCGCCCAGCGCCAGCACGACGGCGCGCCGATCCAGCTTTTCGCTTAGCATGCGATCGTAAATGGTATTGAGGGTATCGAGCGACTTGAAGGATTCGCCATCGGGCACGATGATAGTGAGCACCGCTATGTCCAGGCCGGCCAGCGCCTGGCGCAGCGCGTCTCCGTACAGCCCGTCAACCACGGGGTTGCTGATGACAACCAGCCGCGTTGCATTGGCGGGAACCGATTCGGCAATATGCTGCAGGCGCCCAGGCGCAATGTGAATGGGATATTGTCCGGCAGATGTAGCGACGTTGACAGGGGCCATCAGATTCTTTCACCTCGTTGTTGGTAATCTTTCAATAAACGGTCGATCGCGTCGAGCACCGTATTGATGGAGCCATGGCTGGTTTCGATGGTGATATCGGCCAGACTCTCGTATATGGGTTCGCGCTGTTTCAATAGTTCCACGATACGCGCTTTGGGATTGGCCGTCAGCAGCATGGGGCGGTTTTTATCCTTGGCGACTCTCCGAAAGAGTTCATCGCTGCCCGCCTTCAGATACAGCACGATACCGCGTGTGCGCAGCAATGCCTGATTCTCGGGCGCGACGACGGCGCCGCCGCCCGTGGCCAGGACGACATCGCGACGCAGGGTGATATCCTGCAGCACCTGGGTTTCACGGCGCCGGAAACCGGCTTCGCCCTCGATATCGAAAATGGTCGGGATGCTGACGCCGCAACGGGCCTCCAGCTCGTGATCAAGATCGAGAAATTCGCGGCCCAGCGAGCGGGCCAGGCCCCGGCCGATCGTCGTTTTGCCGGCGCCCATCATGCCGATGAGGAAAATGGGCGCCTGACCGGTCTGGCGGACATGTGAATTGTCCTGTTCTGTATGCTGCATGTACGTAAAAAGGTTTTTCTCCCGGTTACGCCGGGGCGTGAAAATACAGACGTTCTATGACAGTTGTCAAAGAAATGACACCATGTTTTCAAGGATTTGTCGTTTATTTGTTGCAACATAGCACATGTACACCACACTGCACAATTCAGTTACAGAAACAGCCGAAAATTTCAGCTTTTCCCGCTAGAAGGTATTAAAATTGCCTGCGATGAGTACACGTAAACCCAACTCCCCTCGTAAAACGCCGCAGCGCCCGAGCGCAGGCTCGCGCATAGGCCGTTTCCTTTTTCAATCCGTCATATTCTGCATTGGCCTTGGGCTTTGCGGTTTGTTGCTCGGCACCCTTGCCGTTGCGCTGACCTGGCCGAACCTGCCGGATCTGAAAGCGATGACCGATTATCGCCCGCGGGTGCCGTTGCGCGTGTACACGGCAGACAAAGTCCTGCTGGCCGAATATGGCGAAGAGCGGCGCAACGTCTTGCGCTTCAACGAAATTCCGGATGTCATGAAAAAGGCCTTGCTGGCGGCAGAAGATGACAACTTCTACAGTCATGGCGGGGTCGACTGGTCAGGCGTGGGCCGTGCGGTTATCGCAAACGTGGTTTCCGGCGCCAAATCCCAGGGCGCCAGTACCATTACGATGCAGGTGGCACGAAACTTCTACCTGTCTTCGGAAAAGTCCTTCATACGCAAGTTCTACGAATTGATGCTCACCTACAAGATCGAGGAAAACCTGAGCAAGGACCAGATTCTGGAACTGTATCTGAACCAGATCTACCTGGGGCATCGCTCCTACGGTTTTGCCGCCGCTTCGCGCACATACTACGGCAAGCCCCTGTCCGAAGTCACGATTGCCGAAGCCGCCCTGCTGGCCGGCATTCCCAAAGCGCCTTCCCGTTTCAATCCGCGCGCCAACATGAAGCGCGCAGTCGCACGCCAGCACTACGTGCTCGATCGTATGGAAAAGCTGGGATACATCACGCCCGAACAGCATCAGCAGGCCATGGCGCAGAAAATCGTCCTGCGTGACAATACGCAGGAAACACCGGAAACCAACGTTGCCCGTCACGGCCAGTACGTCGCAGAACTGGCCCGGCAGCTCATGTACAACGTCTACAAAGACAATGTGTACGGACGCGGTCTGAGCGTTTACACGACCATCCGCTCGGAAGACCAGGAAGTGGCCTATCATGCGGTACGCGAGGGCATCATGTCGTATACGCGCAGAAAGCCCTATCCCGGACCGGCTGCCCAGCTTGATCTGCCCGACGGCATCGAAAATGATACGGAACGATTTGATCTTGCCCTTGAAGAGATTCGCAATAAATACCGCGACAGCGATGACCTGGTGACCGCCGTAGTGCTTTCAGCCAGCGCCACCAAAGTGGTCGCAGCGCGCACGCCAGAGCAGATTTACGAATTAAGCGGCAAATCACTGGGTTATGTAAAGCGGGCCCTGGTCAAAACCGGGCCGGTATCCCGCCGGATCCAGCGTGGTTCAGTCATTTACCTGCAGAAAGTGGACAACATCTGGACGATTATCAATATGCCGACGGTCGAAGGCGCGTTCATTTCCCTGAATCCACAAAACGGCGCGATCGAATCGATGATCGGCGGCTTCGACTTCAACCGGGGCGATTTCAATCGCGTCACCCAGGCCTGGCGCCAGCCCGGCTCTACCTTCAAGCCGTTCGTCTATGCAGCGGGTCTTGAGCGCGGTATTACGCCGGGCACCAATATCTCGGACCAGCCCTTTCATCTGAGTGCGGCGCAGACCCGCAGCAAGCCCTGGAGCCCCAAGAACTACGGCAATTCGTACACCTACAGCCAGACCATGCGCCAGGGCCTGTACAAATCAAAAAACATGGTGTCCATCCGCATTCTGCAAACGGTGGGACCGGAGTTCGCCAGCGAGTTCATCTCCCGCTTTGGCTTTGACCCGGCACGCCAGCCGCCCAAAAGCGCGTATCTGACGATGGCGCTGGGCGCCGGCAGCGTGACGCCGCTGCAAATGGCCAGCGCCTACTCGGTTTTTGCCAATGGCGGTTATCGTATCAATCCATATATCATTGATTCTGTTGTGGATATTGCCACCGGACGCGTCATCATGAAGGCACAGCCAGCGATGGCTGGCGACGAAGCCAATCGGGTACTGGATCCCCGTACGGCCTATGTGATGAATGACCTGCTGCGCGGCGTAGCCAAATCGGGCACCGCCGCCAGAACCCAGGCGACGCTCAAACGCAATGATATTGCGGGTAAAACCGGCACCACCAACCAGTCATTCGATGCCTGGTTTGCCGGATTCACCCCCAAGCTGGTGGGCATCTCCTGGCTGGGCTTCGATCAGCCCAAGTCGCTGGGAGACAAGGAAACCGGGGGCGGCGCGGCCATGCCCATCTGGCTCACCTATATGCAAAGCGCGCTCAAAAAAGTGCCTGTGACCGCGCCAGGCCCGATGCCGGAGGGGCTGACCAAGGTCGGCGACAACTACTATTTCTCCGAGTTCCCACTGGGCAAGGCATTGGCTAATATCGGCGTATCGGGCAGCGGAGCCCGGGATCCCAATGCCGCCAAACCGGCGTCTCAGTCTGGCGATGCCATCGGCAAGGCCCTGGAGTCCTTCAACCCCATGGGTGGGCCGCCGATACGGTTTTAAATGGCCTGGACAGGCGCCGGCACGCTGGGTGGATCGGGCAACGCCAGTGCCTGGCCTGAACAGGGATAGGGCTGACCTGACCCAGGATATGAAAAAGGCTCATAAAAAAGACTCATGCACGTCCAATGTATGAGTCTTTTTTTACGCCGGTTGCCTGCTGCCAGGTATGGCGCGCCGCCGGTGGGTGCGCCGCCGGTGGGTGCGTCGCGAGCCGATCACGCCAAATGAGCATCACAGGCGCGAACGCGGCGACTGCCGGTCGGCCCCTGCCATGGACCGGGTGGTTGCCCAGCCCTATCAGAGGGTAATGGTGAGCGCGCGACCGGTAATGTCGGAAAAGATGCTGCTCAGGTTATCTTCGAGCAAGATGCCTGTGCGCGTATCTACCCAGTTGTTATTATCGAATTTGTAATGAAACCCGCCCGATGGCGCAGCCACCCACATTTCCTGGAGCGGCGCCTGGCTGTTGACCACGACGTGGGTTTTCTGATTGAATACAATCGTGAGCACCTGGCCGCTGCGGCTGGCATCCAGATCAATATCCAGTGTTTCAAACCAGTTGTCGGCCTGTTCATGGATCTTGTCAAGGATGGCGTCTGCGCGTGCAAGAAATTCTGATTCAGTCATAATATGGTTCTGTAAAAAATTTAAAGGGTGTGCCGTGTCTGCGCCAAGTATAAAACGCCTTGTAGCCATCATTGTAACCCTCCTTGTCGGGAGTGTGGGTTTAACGGCTTGCGGCTATAAAGCGCCCCTGTATCTTCCCACTGCCGAGCAAAAGCAGAAGCTGCAGGAACGCGAAGAGCGCATCAAGGCCCGCAAGGCGAAGGCCGAAGCAGAGAAAAAGGCGAAGCGGCAAGCGGCCAATCATGCCGCCGGGCAGCCCGCCGACACCGCTGGCGCCACGGCCGCACCGTGATGGCCCGTTGCACATATGGCCCAAGGCCGTTGCGTTGTGGCCTGCCGCAGCCTGATTCGCATTGCAGCCCGGGATCGCGCCCGCCAGCCAGTCCATTAAAAGCCGGCAAACCACCCGACCGGCTGCGCCTGCCGGATTGACGGCGGCAGCGCGACGTTATTCCGGCTCTCGTAACGCTGCCATCGTCTGTGTTTACCTCATTTTTTGTCATCCTGGCATGACGCCATTCTTTTAATTGTTTCATTAACTACTGTTTATCATGTCTGAACTGAATGCCCCGGCGGGTGCGCCATTTTTCCACTATGACGGCTCGCAACTCATGGCAGAGTCTGTCCCGGTTGCCGAGCTCGCCGCACGCTACGGCACACCGCTGTACGTTTATTCCCGCGCAGCGCTCAAGGCAGCCTGGGAGTCCTATGCAAAACCGCTAACCGGCCGCAACGCACTGGTCTGTTTCGGCATGAAAGCCAATTCCAATCTGGCCGTATTGCAGCAGTTTGCCCAATGGGGTAGCGGTTTCGATATCGTTTCGGGCGGCGAGCTGGCCCGCGCCCTCAAGGCAGGCGCCCGGCCCGACACCATCGTCTTTTCGGGCGTGGGCAAGCAGGACTGGGAAATAAAAGCGGCACTGCAAGCCGGCGTCAAATGCTTCAATGTGGAGTCGACAGACGAGCTGGAACGCATTTCGCTTATCGCGACCCAGCTTGATTGCACTGCTCCGGTATCCCTGCGCGTCAATCCGGACGTGGATGCCCGGACCCATCCTTATATTTCCACCGGCCTGAAAGATAACAAATTCGGCATTGCAATTGAAATAGCCGCAGAAGTGTACCAGCGGGCTGCCGTGCTGCCCGGCATCCGGGTCGTTGGCGTCGATTGCCATATCGGTTCGCAGATCACCCAGATCGAACCGTACCTGGACGCGCTGGAGCGCTTGCTGAACCTGATCGATACCCTGGCAAGCCTGGACATCCGGCTGGCGCACCTGGATATCGGCGGCGGGCTGGGGATCCGCTATCAGGACGAAATACCCATTGCGCCGGCCCTGCTGCTGGACAAGGTGTTCGCGATGCTCGACGAGCGCGGTTACGGAGATCTGCAACTGATCATGGAACCGGGGCGCTCGCTGGTTGGCAATGCCGGTATTCTGGTAACCCGGGTGCAGTACCTGAAACATCACGAAAGCAAGAATTTTGCCATCGTGGACGCGGCCATGAACGATTTGCTGCGGCCCACGCTGTACGATGCCTGGCATGGCGTGCTGCCTGTCGTCAGCCCATCCGGCACGCGCGAGGCGGCCCAATCCCGGGTATACGACATTGTCGGTCCGATCTGCGAAAGCGGCGACTGGCTGGCGCGCGACCGCCAATTGCAGTTGCTGCAAAATGACCTGCTGGCGATCGAATCGGCCGGGGCCTACGGTTTTGTCATGTCGGGCCAGTACAACACGCGACCACGGTGCGCCGAAGTGATGGTCGATGCCGATCAGGCTTATCTGATCCGCCGCCGTGAAACCATCGAAGAATTGTTCGCCTCGGAGCGGATGCTGCCTGATTGATATTGCCTGGCGCCAGCCATTGCCCCCAGAAGCATCAACCAAAGCGAGTGCCACAGCCCGGCATTCGCTTTTTTCATTATGACAACTGGAATAGAGGATGCAGCCATGGGCCACGGCCCACCGGGCGCAGCTGCAGCGGGCCCCTTCGCCTCTCTGACTGCCTCCTCAACCACAATCGCCCGCGCAGCGCGATCCCGCTCATCATACAGACCAGGGTGGTATCGATGGCAATAAACAGCATTGCCCCCGGGCAGCCTCCAGGGCTTTATGGGCCCGGGTTAGATCCTTATATCCGCATATATAAATAAGAATTCTCTATTTTACGTATAAGAATTCC
>DATGQC010000544.1:0-3929 GCA_035304425.1 Advenella sp. | reverse complement strand
GCCTGCCCGTCGTTCATTCGCTGAACACGACTTTAAGCTGAGCCTGCAGATATTGCGTCAGTGTCTTGATAGCGGCCGAAGCCAAATGGGGCCTTGCTGTTGTCAGTATATAAAGCGTTGCGTCAATGCCGCCTATCCGATATTGGGGCAATACCCATTGCAGATGGCCTTCAGCCACGTCGCGTGCAACAACGTAATGGGGCAACAGCGCGACGCCAAGATCGTTTTTGGCGGCCGTGAGCAAAAAGCGAAAGTTCTCCGATTGCAGGCCGGGCTGCAGCTTCAGTCTTGTGGCAGTCTTACCGTTTTCCAATATGATCTGCTCGTGGAAACGCCGGTTCGATGAGCAAATGAATTGCAGTTGTGCGATTTGCTGCGGGTCTTGCGCTGCTTTACTATGTGCTGCCAGATAACCCGGAGAGGCGCACATGCGCCATTGCACATCGCACACTTTTTTTGCGACATAATCCTGGGGCGGCTCGGCCACGACCCGCAAGGCAACATCCACCCGCGATTCAATCAGATCGTTTACGCGATTCGAAAACATGATGTGCAGATTAAGCCGCGGATAGGCTTTCTTGAAATCAATCAAAATCGGCTGCAAGATGAGTTCCCCCAACCCGGTTGGCACGCTCAGTCTTACGGTGCCGGTCGGCTCCGCACCCAGCATCAACATTTGGTTGGTTGCCGCTTCCAGTTCACGCAATATGCCCAGTCCGTGCTGGTACAGCACTTCTCCCTGCTGGGTGAGTTCCAGGCGCCGGGTTGATCTGCGAATCAGCTGGGTATTTAACTGCGCCTCCAGCCGCTTCAGGCTTTTGCTCACATGTGATTTGGTGATGTGATGGCGTTTTGCCGCCTCGCTCAGCGTGCCGGTGTCGATGATCGTTACGAACAGACGGATCAGGTTCAGGTCCAGCTCACTGTAGTTGTCCATCTTGTGCCTTCTCCTTGTCGGTCGAATTTCAGTCGAAATATCCGTAGTGGTATTGTCAACTGACAGGAAACATATATTAGCTATTTATTCGCATTGTTGCCAGCAGATGACATTGCTACACTCGTCTGCACAGGAGACAGCTATGCAAAACCAAATTTTTTCAGAAAATCTATTTCAGGGGCAGCGCGTGCTGGTAACGGGAGGCGGAACCGGCCTGGGGCTGGCCATGGCCGAAAAGCTGGTCAGCCTTGGCGCACAGGTACATCTTTGTGGGCGCCGCCAGCACGTACTGGAACAGGCCGCAGCCAAGCTGCAGGCGAGTTTTCCGGACAGCCGTGTCTTTGTACATTCGGTCGATATCCGGGATTCAGATAAGGTCGACCAAATGGTCCGGCAAATCTGGGACGAGCATGGCGGCGTAGACGCATTAATCAACAATGCGGCCGGGAACTTTATTTGTCCGACCGAGGATATTTCAATCAACGGTTTCAAGGCCATTACCGAAACGGTGCTCAATGGCACATTTTATGTCACCCAGGCAGTTGGCAAGCGCTGGATTGCCACGCAACATCCCGGCTCCGTGGTTTCCATCGTTGTCACGTGGGTCTGGACAGGATCGCCTTTTGTCGTGCCTTCGGCCATGTCCAAATCTGCTGTTGATACCATGACCAAGTCGCTGGCCATCGAATGGGGGCGCCACGGCATTCGCTTTAATGCGATCGCTCCAGGGGTCATTCCAACCGAAGGCGCCTCGGCACGGCTACGGCCTACCGAGAGTAATACCGATGCGCTGGCCAGTCAGAATCCCATGCAACGCCTGGGCCAGTTCAGCGACATAGCCAATCTGGCCACCTTTTTGCTATGCCCGGAAAACAGCTGGCTCAACGGTCAGACCATTGCCCTGGACGGTGGCGACTGGCTGGCTAACGGCGCGTACTTCAAGCAGTATTTCGAATGGGATAAAAACGACTGGCAGGTTGCCCGTGAACGCATTCAGGCGCGAACTGCTCCTGTTGCGCAAAGCTAAGGAGGGGCAATGGAACCGATAATCGTTGTTCAGGACAGAAAAACCAGCAAGGCCGTGCATCAGTCGCGCGCGCGCCGGCTGGCCTGCGGCCTGCGCGCACTTGGCCTGAAAGCCGGCGACACGTTTGCAATCATGTTGCGCAATAGCGAAGCCTTTCTGGAAGCCATTGATGCCAGCCGGCAGGTCGGCACGACATATTGCCCTATCAACTGGCATTTTGCCGCTGCAGAGGTCGGCTTTTTGCTCAGCGATAGCGGTGCGCAATTGCTTATTGTGCATGCCGATTTCTGGGATCGCATACAGGCGGTCGTGCCGCCATCCATGACCGTGCTGATCGTGGGTGAACATCCTGCGTGCACTGGTCGGGACAATGCGCCGCTTCCCTATGTCAGTTGGCGCGATGGGTTTTCGGAAAGCGATGAATACGTTGATGCGCCGCGCGGGCACATGGCCTATACCTCCGGCACTACCGGCAAGCCGAAGGGTGTGGTACGGCATGTGTTCCCCCCGGAGATTGCCGCAGATCGCAAGCAGGCGGCGCAAAAGCTGCTGCAGCAAACGTTCGGCCTGGTTCAGGGGTGTCGGGCATTGCTGCCGGCGCCCATTTATCACAGCGCGCCCAGTCTGTTCACCCAGAACGCTTTGCAAATGTGCGACACCTTTGTGCTAACAGACCGGTTCGATCCGTTAGAGGTGCTGCAACTGGTGCAGACTTACCGCATTGAAGTCCTGTATCTTGTGCCGATCATGTACGTACGCATGCTCAAGCTGGACCCGCAGTTGCGCCGACGCTATGACCTCAGTTCCCTGCGGTTTATTGCGTCCACGGGCGCGCCTTGCGCACCCGATGTCAAGCGGGCAATGATCGATTGGTTGGGCCCCATTGTCTATGAAACCTATGCCTCCAGCGAGGCCGGGCTGATCACATTGCTGGACTCGCATCAGGCACTGGCAAAGCCGGGAAGCGCGGGCAAGCCGGCGGGTGAGGCCGAGATCAGAATTTACGACGAGAACGGAATCGAGTGCGCCCCGGGCATGGCCGGTTATATCTATGTACGCCAACCGGCGTATGCTGATTTTCATTATCGTAATAATCCGCAGGCGCGCAAAGACATTGACAAAGACGGCTTGATCAGCCTGGGCGATATCGGCTACGTGGACGAAGATGGTTTTCTATTTGTTTGCGACCGGAAATCCGACATGGTGATCTCCGGCGGCGTCAATATCTATCCTGCCGAAATTGAACACCAGCTCTTGCAGTATGAAGGCATTGCCGACTGCGCGGTTATCGGTGTCCCCGACGCTGAGTTTGGCGAGTCGCTGCTTGGATTTATTCAACCACAAGTGGGACAACGTCTGGACCCTGAGGCGATCCGATGCTGGCTGCAGGCGCGCATGGCCAAATTCAAGGTTCCACAAAAGTTTGTCGTGGATCCGGCATTGCCCAGGGATGACAGTGGAAAAATTTACAAGCGACGGCTGCGTGATCAATACTGGGCCGGCCAGAGCCGGAAAGTCTAAGCAACGATGACTGCACGCACTGGTCAGTTGCCAGTCAGGTGAAAACTAAAATTCAGGAGACAAGCATGATTAAATATATTTCAAATGCCATATTAGGCGTTGCCTTCAGCGTGGGTATGACGACCGCCAGCGCGTCCTATCCAGAGCGCCCCGTAAAACTGGTGGTTCCGTACACACCGGCAGGCTCAGCGGATCAATTGGCGCGAGCGCTGGCGCAAAACATGGCTCAGGCGCTTGGCAAGCCGGTGGTGGTGGAAAACAAACCCGGGGCCAGTACCCGAATCGGCGCAAGCCAGGTTGCACGTGCGCCTGCAGATGGCTATACACTTTTCATGGCAAGCAACTCCAGTATGGTGCTCAATCCCATGCTGTACAAAAATTTCCCGTATGACCCTAAACGGGATTATCGTATCGTCTCGATCATTGCCGACACCCCGCTTGTGG
>DATGQC010000543.1:0-4858 GCA_035304425.1 Advenella sp. | reverse complement strand
TGTTGTGCCCAGGGCATCCTATTCCATGCGGATGCCGGTGCGTTGCACCACCGGGCGCCAGGTTTCCAGTTCTTCGCGGATCCGTCTTGCGGTTTCTGCAGCGCCCTGAGGCGCCGTAATCAGGCCGCGCGTGGCCAGCTGCTGTTTCAGGTCAGCCGCGCCGGCCGCTTTTATAAAGGCTGCTTCCAGGTTCTTGATGGTCTTGTCGGGCGTGCCGGCCGGTACAACGATCCCATAAAAGCTGGTCGCCGCCTTAAATTCAGGGAACCCCTGTTCCGCCAGTGTGGCCACGTTGGGCAGCGCCTCAAGCTTTTGCGTACCACTTACGCCCAGAAACTTGATTTTTCCGGCGCTATATAAAGGCATCATACTGGCAACGGCGTCCCAGCCGATCGGCACCACGCCGCTGGATACATCAACCAGCATGGGCGAGGCGCCGCGATAGGCAACGGGCTCGATTTTTGTGTTTTGGCTTTCATTGAGCGCCAGTATGCCCAGGTGACCGGAACTGCCCAGGGTCGCTACGCCCAGGCTGGCGCCTGCTTGCGGGTCCTTTTTGACCGATGCGACAAAGCCCTGCATATCATTGAACGGTTGGGAGGCGCCTGTCACGATGGCGGTGGGGATATTGACAAGCGTGACTACGGCGCGCAGGTCCTTGTCGATGTCATATCCCGGATCTTTATAGGTCAGCGGAAAAATCGTTAGCAGCGGCGAGGGAACCAGATAAACCGTTTTGCCATCCGGTTTTGCGTTCAGCACATGTTTGAGACCGATACGTCCCGACGCGCCCGGGCGGTTTTCCACAATCACGGTGCCCGCACCCTCTTTACGCAGTTGCTCTGCGAACGTGCGCGCTGTCGTATCGGCAGCGCCGCCGGGCGCATAACCGACCACGATGGTCATCGGATCAGGCAGCGTTGCGGCTGCATCCTGGGCATGTGCAGGCATGCCCGCTGCAACGGCGGCGCAGCAGGCAAGGAATCGACAAAAGCGGCGACGAAAGGGCAAGGCGGGGGGCATGGGCTGATCTCCGTAAAACTGGTAATAATCAAATAAATGGTTATCCCGATAATACGGCAAATCAGGCGTCATGACCGGCTAGGGATTTTCTTTTGCACTGAAAAACAGAATCAAATACCCAAGCACGGCCGCCAGGACTGAACCGGCGAATACGCCGATCTTGGCCAGATCCTGCACCGCCGGATCGGTGAATGCCAGGGCGCCGATGAACAGACTCATGGTAAAGCCGATGCCGCACAGCATGGCCACGCCATAGATCTGCGGCCAACTGGCTCGTTCCGGTTTTCTGACCAGCCCGAATTTGACTGTCAGCCACACCAGGCCGAAAATACCCAGTTGCTTGCCAAGAAACAGGCCGGCAGCGATGCCCAGCACCACCGGATGGCCCAACTGGCTCCAGGAAAGTCCCGCGAACGAGACGCCGGCGTTGGCAAAGCCGAAAATCGGTACGATCAGAAAAGCCACCCAGGGCGACAGGCCGTGTTCCCATCTGAGCAGCGGACTGGCGTGCGTATCCTGGTTGTCGCCGGACATGGGCAGCGTTAGCGCCAGCGCGACGCCGGCCAGTGTGGCGTGAATGCCGGACTTGAGCACGAACCACCACATGAAAACGCCCAGGATGATGTAGGGCAGGCTGCGCACGACGTTATATCGGTTCAGAAGGATCAGTGCCACCAGGGTGCCGGCAGCCAGCGCGAGATACAGGCTTTGTATTTGCGCCGTGTAAAACAGGGCGATGACCACAATGGCGATCAGATCGTCAATAATGGCCAGTGCCGTCAGGAAGACCTTCAGCGAGATCGGGACACGCGACCCAAGCAGCGCCAGCACGCCGAGCGCAAAGGCAATATCGGTGGCCGCAGGCACGGCCCAGCCCCGGATTTGTTGCGGGTCACTGTAGTTGAAGGCAAGATAGATCAGGGCCGGGGCAACCACGCCTGCAATAGCGGCCATGCAGGGGAGCAACCGCTTCTGGTTGCTGGATAATTCGCCGGTCAGCAATTCCCGTTTGACCTCCAGACCCACATAGAGAAAAAAGACGGCCATCAGCCCATCATTGATCCAGTGCAGAATCGACAGGCCCGCGACATAGCTGGCCAGGGACGAGAAATAGGCATCGGCCATGCTGGAGTTGGCAAGCCAGATTCCCAGCATGGCCGTTACCATCAGGATGATGCCAGAGGCGGGCTCGCTATTGAAGAAATGGACAATTTTTTGTGGAAGATAACGTTTCATGGGTCTGGAAGTGGAATGCGGCGCCAAACCATAAAGGCTAACATAAATTCAGCTATTTGTAAGTTATCGGGAGCAAGATGAGGCCCGTTTTTGGCCTGCGGCCGGCCAATGGAGCGCACATGCTTATGGTCTGCGCACGCGTTGGCATATGGGTGTGCCGGTAGATCGATGACCTGGTATGCAGGTTGGCTGAATTCAGGCGCGCCTATGTCAGGTGTGCCTGTATGAGGCGGGCCATCGGGTAAAAAGCATCACAAGAGGCGGTCAGGCCGGCATGGGCAGGACGCCATCGACCAGAAAAAAGCCGATGCCATAGCTCATGACTTTGCCCGAGCGCAGTTGCGTGAACGATACCCGGTCGGCGCTCACTTCACCAAACCACTGGCTGGTTTCTTGTGGTTTTTTTTGTCTGAATGCGGCGGGGGAGAACAGAGCAACACACAGGCCGTGTTCAGGATCGCGGGCCGAGCAGTATTCAAAGGCCTCCACATTGGCCGCACGCATGGCGCTGCCAATCTGCTGGGCTGCCTGATATTTGACCGGATCGGTCAGTTCGGCCTGATACAGGGCAAACGGTGGTTCCTGAAGCTGTATTCCTTTTTCCGTGCCGTAGCGCACCGAAAAAAGCGTATGTTCGCTGCGGATCCGGTCTTTGACCGGCATGCCATTCATTGAGTGCCAGAACACAAAACGATAGAAAGCGCTTTCGGCCAGGACCGCGCCGATATTCTTGCCGCCATAGAACAGGCTGCGTTCGTGCACGCGCCCGAAGCGTGATCCCCATTTGAGCGGGGGGTAGCGAAACGGCGTCTTGAGCAGGTAATGCAAGGAGTCGCAGTCGGGTTGCGAAACAGGCTTGGCCTGGTCAAGCATCTGTTCCAGCAAGGCCTGCTCGTCCAGCGTGTCTACATAACCCAGCGTGGCAATCTGCTCCTGGCTTTCTACCAGCCGGTACAGCTTGCCGTCAATGGGCCGGATATGGTCGGGACCGTTGCATGCTTGCCAGATCATTACACTTTGCCGCGGATGGCATCAACAAACTGCAACACCGTGGTCATTCCCTGGATGGTTTCAATTTGGGCGGCAGGAATGCCGCCGGTGATTTTGTTGGGGGTGCGCATGAAGTGGCGGATCCATTCCTCATCGCCGCCCGTGAGCGCGAAAAGGGCGCGGGCAAGGCGCAACAACAGCAAGGCCAGTTCTCCCTGTTTGCTGTCAGGGTCCAGCGATGTGGTGGTTTTGAGGCGGCTGATGGCGGTGCGGTGCATGCCCAGCACCGCGGCCAGTTCTGCCTGCTTCAGGCCGAGTTGTTCGGCAGCGCGCAGCACTGCCTTGGCCAGAACGGCTTCGGGCGCAGGTTTAGGTTGTTGCAATGCGGTCATGACTAAGCCTCCGATGGGATGAGACGTTAGAGCAAGTATAGCTTATTTGTGCATATTGCACAAATTATCTATAAAAAGTGCTATTTGAACATGATGGCAAGTATTGGACAGGGCGCCCGCGGCCGCCTCACTCTGCCCCGGCCGGGTAGCAGCGCTGCGAGGCGCCTGCGCTGTCCACACCGCCGATAACGCCGTCGTGCATGGTCAGCTGTCGATCCTCAAGCAGCCGTTAGCCATCATTGCCTGCCGGTTGCCGTCTGCCCGTCATCGCTGCCAGGCAGCGAGGCGGAATGGGTGATAGCCAAGAACTTGCAGCCGGCCGCCGTTGCGCACAGCATGTCGCGTCACACCCTCAATTTAATGAAATTAACACTCTGCAACGCGTTTGTATGGTTCCAATTGCATCGGCCTGCAAAAAAAACGGCTATGATTAGGACATTGTTTTTTCGATTCACCACCTTATAGGCTGCTACCAACATGAAACGATTTTTCGGAATGATCTGTGCATTGATGATGGCCGTGTTTTTGTCCGGTTGCGGCTATAACCAGATCCAGACGCTGGATGAGCAGGTCAAGGCGGCCTGGTCCGAGACCCTTAACCAGTATCAGCGTCGTGCAGATCTGGTGCCCAAAATTGTCGCGAGTGTCAATGCCTATATGGTTAACGAGCGTGAAGTGCTCACACAGGTTACCGAGGCGCGTTCCAAAGTGGGCAGCGTACAGATTTCTGCCGATACGATTCCCTCGCAGGAACAATTGCAACAGTTTCAGGCTGCCCAGAATCAGCTGGGTTCGGCGCTGTCCCGCCTGATCGCCGTGTCCGAAAACTATCCGCAACTGAAGGCCGATGCGCTGTTTCGTGACCTGAACGCGCAACTGGAAGGGACCGAAAACCGGATCGCCACTGCGCGTGGTCGCTACATCAAGGACGTCCAGGCCTATAACACGCTGATTCGTCAGTTCCCGACACTGATCACCGCCAAGATAATGGGATATCAGGTCAAGCCTAATTTCGGCGCCGATAATCAGGACGAGATCATGCGCAACCCCGAGGTCAAGTTCGACACAGGCGCCCGCGCCCCTGCGGGCAATGCCGCTCCGGCCCAGCCTGCCCCCGCCCAGTGATGCTACGGTCTGTCGCGGTTCAATCCTGTGGGTCAATTGTCATGGGTCGTCTGCAATCGCTGTTGCGCCTCCTGATTCTGCTGGTTGCCGTG
>DATGQC010000542.1:0-10662 GCA_035304425.1 Advenella sp. | reverse complement strand
CAACCCATTTGGCCATGCTGCCAAACACCTGCCCGTAATCCACCTCCTGAAAGGCTTGCATATGTCGATGCGCCCGTTCGACCTGGCCGATGAAAAGGATCAGCGGCACGGCATCCTGCTGTGCCGTGTGCACGGCAATCGCCGCGTTCATTGCACCCGGCCCGCGGCTGACCAGCGCGACCCCCGGCCGCCCGGTAAGGCGCGCGTCAGCCGCTGCCATGAAACCGGCGCCCCCCTCATGACGACAAGTCACCACGTCAATCCCGGCATGATCCGAGAGCGCGTCCAGCACACTCAAATAGCTTTCTCCGGGCACGCAAAAGACCCGCTCTACTTCATGCGCGCTTAAGGCTTCGATCAATACATCCGCTGCTCTTCGCTTCATTGTCTGCTTCCGTCAAAATATCCATCGTCCTTGATTCGCTCAAGATCGGCCAATGCCTGTGTTCGCAGGTTTTCAGGAAAACCCGCATCAATGATCTGTTCCAGCGCCGCGTAAAGCCGCTGCCAGCCTGCATTCGTGCGTAACGACACCCCCAGGAAATGGCTTTCGGTTCTGGATCGCAACATCATGTACAGCACCCCTGCCAGCATGATGCTGACCACTGCGGGCACGTCCAGCTCCTGCGTCAACCCGTCTACCCGATCAATGAACGACCTTGCCGCCTTCTCGCGACGCCGCGCCAGTTGTTCGGTAACCTCGTTCTGTTCAATCAGTTCCCAGCGCCGGATCTCCCTCAGACTCTCGCTGCCTGCGAGCGCTTCGATCTGTGCATGCAACATCGACAGAATCAGCGCAGCAGGCGTCTGCTGGCTGGACTCCTCTGCCCTGATCAGGCCCGCGCGTGCGGTCCAGAAATCCTGTTCCTGCATCCAGGCAAGCAACAATCCCGGCATACCGTCGAAATAGCGATAGATCAGCTCTTTGCTTACGCCCGCGCGCTTGGCTACTGCGTTAACGCCTACGCCCACCATCCCCGTTTCATTGATCTGCTCCTCCAGCGCGTTCAACAGTTTTCTCTCGGTGTTTTCACGACGCGACATGCATAGCCTTTCTCATGACGACCATCGCCGAGACGGGATCCAGACTGCGAATCACACGACCATCCTGTACCTGCGCGATCAGCTCGCTGACCACGTGACCGACCAGGCCAGCGGCCTGCCAGACCGGCGCACCGAGATAAACTGCAGTGAAACGGCCGGACATGTTTTCCACCTGCGTCGCTGCCGTTTCAATCAGGGCTATTTTCCCGTCGGCATCCAGCACAATTCGGTCGCTGTGTGCCGTTCGCAATGCCACACCCTGCGCCAGTGACAAAAACTGATATGCACTGGCATCGCCGCCCAGGCAGTCCCACGCCAGACTGCCAACAGCATCTGCCGTCTCGGGCATGAAATAAATCGAGTTGTGCAGGATGACCAGGCGCCGCTCCCCTTCACTGCGGTAAAAGCTGCCCAGATCCGCTCTTGAGGCGACCCGCTGGCTATTGCCCCAGCCGATGCGCCCCTGGGCATCAACGGCGATGAGTCCGGCATCACATTGCCCATTGGCATGCAAAACCGCGTCCACCGCAAGCTGTGGCATTTCTCCGCTTG
The DNA here is from genome assembly GCA_035304425.1 of Advenella sp. Taxonomy (GTDB): domain Bacteria; phylum Pseudomonadota; class Gammaproteobacteria; order Burkholderiales; family Burkholderiaceae_B; genus Advenella. The sequence continues at coordinate 9,066 of DATGQC010000542.1, read as the reverse complement.
CCAGACGTCGCAACACGGCACGATTCAAGGGCTCGCCATCACTTCCCGCCCGATTAGGCAGGCGATGACCGGATACCAGCCCGATGCCATCAAAGCCGGGCAAGAACTGCTGTAACGGCTCGGGCCTGTCCGGCCCGCTAGAGATCGCTGCCGCACGTGTGGCCTGCAGCCATTCGTCCGGAATGGCCAGGTTTGTGGCTCCACCCCTCTGGGTCACGCAGTGACATACTTTGCCATCGTGCAACATGACTGCAAATACGGCAAAGCCGCCAATGGCGCCCCTTCCCAGCAATTGGGCAGCAAGCACCGCTGCACGTACCGATTCTCCCGCATTGGCGCCGCTGGCGGCTATTCCAATTGTCATAAAAAATCCATTGCAAAGTTCATGAGCGACAAAACAGATGCGTTATGCCAAATGTGACCGGGTGGTCATATTTAAATGCTACCACCATGACATTCGAAATCACAAGCGTAATTTTCTAGGGAATACCCGAATTAATTAAGTCTGCCAGGGCACGCCCGAACCTGACCGGACAAGAGAAAACCAGGCAGGCCCCCCAGGCATTGAACACGCCAATATGCCTGTAGCAACCGTGAACTGCGGCACTTTTTCATATGGATCCACCGGCGAAGGGCTCATTGCTTCACAGCGGCCACAATAGCCTGCAAATGATGTCTATTTACGTCAATATGAGGCTAAAGCCTTGCACCATCGACAAATGCCGGTTGTAATTGACCGATCAAGCACACGCAAAGGTCCGGTCAATGTTACAGCGCATCGTTTTTGTTTTTTTGCTCTTTGTCTCCGCCCCTGCGCTTGCTGCGTGCAATAGCCCCGTCAAATTCGCCGCACTGACCTGGGAAAGCGGTCAATTTACCAGCGCGGTATTACGTCTGATCGCAGAACACGGCTACCAATGCAAAACCACGGAGGTGCCCGGCTCTGGCCCTGCCCAGGAAAACGCGCTGTCACAGAATGACATTCAGGTGATCGGCGAAGTGTGGGTCGGGCGCTCTGAAGTGATGAACAAGGCGCTGCAGGAGAACAAGGCCGCCATGGTGGGCGACACGCTCAAAGGCGGCGCCCAACAGGGCTGGTACGTGCCCGATTATGTGTGGGAGCAACATCCGCAACTTCGTTCCTACAAGGACCTGGAGCGGTTTTCACAGCTGTTTCTGGACTCGGCAAGCGGCCCGAAGCCGCGCTTCATGAACTGCCCCTCGGGCTGGACATGCGAAATATTCAATACCCGCCTGTTACGTACGACCGGCCTGGATAAGACCTTCGATAATGTTCATCCCGGCACTGGGGCGGCGCTGGATGCGGAAATTTCCTCGGCCTATGAACAGAAGAAGCCCCTGCTTTTTTATTACTGGCAGCCGACCGGGCTGATGGCCAAGTACACGTTCAAAGCACTGGCGTTTCCAAAAAACGAGGCGGCGTGCTGGAGCAGTTTGCTGGAAAAGGACGGCGACAAAAACTGCGTCACAGGCTTTCCGGTATCAAAGCTGTCGATTGCCGTGTCTACGCCATTCAAGGAACAGAACCCCGATCTGATACAGTTCTTTGAAAAAATCCAGTTTACTGCCAATCAATTGAATGGCGCCATTTTGCAAATGACCGAAAGCAAGCGCGACGGCATCCGGCAGGCAGAACAATTCATCAAGGAACATCCGGAAGTCTGGCAGGAATGGGTCAGCGCCGAAGCGGCATCGCGGCTGCAGGCATGGACCGGACAAACAGCGGCGGTCAGCAGCATCTTCCCGGACTGGTCCATTCAGGATAAGCTCAATAGCGGTCTCAAGTCTGTAGTGGGCGCCTATGGCGAATCGTTTCGGCAGGTTAGTGGATTTCTTACCCGCTATTTGCTAAGTCCGACGGTGCAGACGCTTGCCGCGATTCCGGCATGGCTGTTGATTCTGCTCACTGCCGCATTGGCCTGGCACAGCACACGCTCAATTATTTTTGCGGTGGCGTGCGCCATCGGGCTGTACGTGATCGGCGCCTTCGGCTTATGGGCGGCCTTGCTGCAGACGCTGGCGCTGTTAATTTGCGCAGTGATTATTACAGTGGTCATTGGCATACCCATAGGGATTTTTGTGGCGGCTCGCCCGCGCTTCTATCGTGTGCTGCAACCGGTGCTGGATGTCATGCAGACGATGCCCAGCTTTGTCTATCTTATTCCTGTGCTGATGCTTTTTGGCCTGGGCAATGTGCCCGCGCTTTTCGCAACGGTGATTTACGCCATTGCGCCGCTTATCCGGCTGACCGCACTGGGCATTTTGCAGATCAGTCGCGAAATGCATGAAACCGGAACGGCATTTGGCACAAACCGCTGGCAAATGTTGCGCTGGGTGATTCTTCCGCTGGCCAAACCCAGCATCATGGCGGGCATCAACCAGGCGGTCATGATGTCGCTCTCCATGGTTGTGCTGGCCTCCATGATCGGCGCGCCGGGTCTTGGCGAGCGGGTACTGGAAGCGGTGCAGACGCTGAACGTCGGCCAGGGTGTACAGGCGGGCAGCGCAATCGTCATTCTGGCGGTGATCATTGACCGCATCACCCAGGCCTACGGCAACCGCAGGAGAACACGATGAATACACAGGCCATTGAGACGACTGCAGGCACAGTCCCAAGGGGCGCCGGCAGCCCTGGCATAGACGAACACTTTATTCGTCTTCAGAATATCAACAAGGTGTTTGGCGAGCGCCATGGCAAGGCCATGAAATTGCTGCATCAGGGCTCGGACAATGAGCAAATTACCGCCGAAACCGGCTGTCATGTGGCATTGAGAAATATCAACCTGGATATTCCTTCCAATGGCATTTATTGCATCATGGGCTTATCGGGCTCTGGAAAATCCACCCTGCTGCGCCATATCAATCGGCTGATTGATCCGGACACCGGTACGGTTCAAATCCAGGATGTAGACGTGACTGCCTTGTCGATACCCGATCTGCAGAAGTTTCGCCAGAAGCGCATCGCCATGGTCTTTCAGCACTTTGGCCTATTGCCGCATTTTACCGTGCAGCAGAATGCCGAATTTGCCCTGCGCGTGCGCGGCGTACCCAAACGTGAGCGTGCCGAACAGGCACGCTACTGGCTCAACGAAATGGAGCTGTCGGGCTACGAGGCGCACTATTACGATGAACTCTCCGGCGGCATGCGACAGCGGGTCGGCCTGGCGCGCGCGCTGGCGGCCGGCACCGATATCCTGCTGATGGATGAACCCTTTTCGGCACTTGATCCGCTGATCCGACGCAAGCTGCAGACACTGCTGCTGAACCTGCAGGATCGGCTTAACAAGACAATTGTGTTTATTACTCATGATGTGGAGGAAGCCCGGACATTGGGCGGTACGGTTGCGCTACTCAATCAGGGCCGCCTGATTCAACAAGGCAGCCTGGAGCAAATGGCGGCAAATCCGGCAGATGACTATGTAGCCAGCTTTTTGACTTCCCCGGCCGAGGCAACATGAGCGTTTCCAAAGATTTTCTGGAGTATGTGCTGGATCTGCTCGCCCCGCTGGGGCCGATCACCACGCGCAGAATGTTCGGCAGTGTCGGAATGTTTCTTGACGGGCGAATGTTTGCCATCGTCAGCGGCGAGGACCGATTCTATGTCAAGTCCGATAGTCAGACCCAGGCACAATTTGACGCAGCAGACTGTCCGCCGCTGACCTATACCACCAGAAAGCCGAACGGAGAAAGCAAAACGGTGGCGCTTTCATTTTATGCGCCACCGGCGTCTATCCTGGATGACCGCCAACAAATACTGGACTGGGCGCAGCTTGGCGTGGAAGCGGCTGCACGTGCTCCGGAAAAGAAACAGCGCGCACGCGCAGGCGGCTCGCCTGCCAGTGCATACCGACGCCGCAATTGACCACAGGGACACCGGGCCTGCGCTGCTCAGGACAGGCCGCAGCCCTTGAGCGGCGCACCAGCCTGAATGCAGTTCAATACAACACTTCCGGCAACCACAGGCCTATTTTGGGGAAGATATACAATAGAATCAGCGCCAGTATCTGTATGCCCATGAAGGGCAGCATGCCCAGAAATATCTGGTTAAGCGTCACGTGTGGCGGCGCAACGCCTTTCAGATAAAATGCCGACATGGCTACGGGCGGTGAAAGAAATGCGGTTTGCAGATTCAATGCAACCAGAATGCCGAAAAACAGCGGATCAATGTTGTAATGCGCCAGCAAGGGCAGAAATATCGGCATGAAAATCACGATAATTTCTGTCCATTCCAGCGGCCAGCCCAACAGGAAAATCACAATCTGCGCAAGTATCATGAACTCCACAGGCGTCAGATCCATGGACACGACCCAATTATTGATGATTTCCTGTCCGCCCAGCAAGGCAAAGGCGGCCGAGAAGATACTGGAACCCACAAAAAGCCAGCACACCATGGCGCTGGTTCTGGCCGCCAGATACACTGATTCCTTAAGCATCGGCATATTCAGCCGGCGATAGCACAGGGCCAGCAGGATGCCGCCAAAAGCCCCCATGGCCGCCGCTTCCGAAGGCGTGGCAAAGCCAAAGACGATGCTGCCCAGCACCGCCAGAATCATAATCGCCAGCGGGAAAAACGAGGCCAGCAGCATTTTGAAAATTTCCAGCCTGGCAAAGGTAAACCACGCATAGAACGCAATCATCAAAAGCAGCCCAATGGCAAACACAATCCAGAAGGTTGGCGATACGCCTGAAACATCGGCCCCGGGCGTGGACGACGTGACGCCTGCATGTGTCCCGGATTGCGGCGGCGTGGCGCCCGGGGGCTCTGCGACTGTACCAGGAGGTTCGGAAAGCCCGGCAGGCGGTTCAGCCAATGAGGCGCCAGGCGGCTCGGCAAGCGAACCGGGTGGCTCGGCCAGCCCGGCCCCTGCCGGCTCCTGCAACGAGCCGGCATACTGCACCGCAGACGGCGCATTCAGCGACCCCAGTTCGGTCAACGTGCTGGCCGGTTGCGTGGCAGGCATTGACAGTTGATAGCTAAGCCCGATGGCGCAGACGAACATGACGGCAGGAATCAGGACAATGAACAATTGCTTCAGTATCACGGAAGCAGGAATACCGCTATTGCGCTCGCCCTTCAGGGCATGCAGTAAACCCGGGAGCGCCTTGTTGCTGATGCTATTTTTGATAGTAGCGGCGAATTCGGGCAAGGCAATGCGGCGCTCCTCCTCTGACAGGGGCGGCGCCCAGGCCGGTTTTATTTTTGCCACCAGGATGATATACAACACGTACATACCGGCAAGCATCAGGCCGGGAAAGAACGCCGCCGCATATAACTTGACGACCGACACGCCGGCCACGGCACCATACACAATCAACAGCACAGAAGGCGGAATCATGATTCCCAGGCAACCACCTGCGGTAATCACACCTGCCGACAGTTTGATGTCATAGCCTGCCTTGAGCATTGCCGGCAATGCCAGCAGACCCATCAGCGTGACCACAGCCCCCACGATACCCGTGGCCGTGGCAAATACCGCACAGGTAATCACCGTTGCCACTGCCAGCGACCCGGGGATTCTGGCCATGACCAGATGCAGGCTTTTGAACAGTTTCTCGATCAGGTTAGCGCGTTCAACCAGGTAGCCCATGAAGATGAACAACGGCACGGCGATCAGCACGTCATTGGTCATGACGGCGTATGTGCGCAATACCATCAGATCCAGCGTCTGCTCTATGGCAAGCTTGGGACCCATGGCACGATAGGCAAACAGCGTAAATATCACGCCCATTCCCATCAGCGTGAATGCAGTGGGAAAGCCAAGCATGATGGTGACTACAATCAGCGCCAGCATCAACAAGCCCAGATGACCATTGGTAACATCGGCGGGGGCCGGCATGAAAACAACCAGGGCTGCCACAATTGCAATCAGAATGCTGATACCGAACCAGGCTTCTTTTCTCATTCTTTATCCCCTTGTTTTGCGATGTACTGGTCGGCTTGCTGAATGTCGGCATCGGTCACATTGACCATGTCTTTCAGTTTATCGACGTCGACTTCTTCCACGTCAATATCACGGGAAGGCCAGTCGCCGTATCGCAAGCACTGTACGCAACGCACGACCTCTACGATGCCCTGCGTGATAAGCGCAAAACCGGCAATGGGAATAATTGCCTTGAATGGATAAATGGGCGGTCCGTCTGCAGTAATGGTCGAATGCTCATTAATCGCAAAAGATTCGGACGCGTAGTTGTATCCGGCCCACACCAGAGCGATGACGCCGGGAAAGAAAAACAGGATATACAGAATCAGGTCAAGCAACGCCTGCAGGCGTGGCGGAAAGAAGCCGTAGAGCACGTCGCCGCGCACGTGACCGTTCTTGCCCAATGTATAAGCGCCCGCCATCATGAACAAGGCGCCATACAGCATATTCATGACATCAAATGCCCAGGCGTGCGGACTCTTGAAGGCGTAACGGGAGAACACTTCGTAAGTGACAAACAGCGTGAGAATCAGCGCACACCAGCCGAATAGCTGTCCGATCCAGGTATTGACCTGATCAATACGGTGGAGAACTCTTTTCATCAACAAACTCCTGGGACAGAGCAATAAACAATCCCTTGCGTCGAATGCGGGTTGTCATTCACGAAGCGGCTGGCGCAACACCCGACAATCGCACTGAATCCGCAGTAGAACAAGCGCATCCAACCCTCATCCGGCCATGGCGGCCAGCCACCGACGCGACAGGAACCGGCACCGGCGCGTATTACCGGCGCCATCCGTCGCGGGCCTAGCCCGCAGCCTTCTTCACAAAGTAATGGTTATAGGCCATACGACGATTGTTATTGGTATCCATATCCCAGGCCACTGCCCGCTCTGCGAACTTGCGCTGCGACTGTTCAATCTCCTTGAACAGAGCATTGTTTTCCGCTTTCTTGGTGATGATGTCGTCCCAGGTGGTCAATTGCTGTTGCAGGATGGCGTCAGGCGTCTTGTAGAACTTGACGTTGTCCTCTGTTTTGAGCTTGATATAGTCCTGCGAATAACGATCGATGGCTTTCCACGACATGTCGGCCGAGGCCGCTTCAACCGCATTCTGAATGATGGCCTTCATTTTGTCGGGCAACGCGTTGTACTTGTCCTTGTTGAAGGTAATTTCAAATGTCTCGGACGATTGATGAAAGCTTTGCAGCATGCAGACCTTGGACACATCGGGGAAACCCAGCAGCCGATCTGAAGAGGCGTTGTTGAACTCGGCGCCATCGAGCAGTCCGCGATCCAGGGCGGGCACGATTTCACCGCCGGGCAACGCATTCACTGCCGCGCCCATGGCTGTAAACAGATCAATGGCCAGACCGTTGGTGCGAAATTTCACCCCCTTCAGATCTTCTGCCTTTGCAATGGGTTTCTTGAACCAGCCCAGCGCCTGCGTCGGCATGGGCCCGCTCAGAAACGATACGACATTGCCACCGATCGATTCATACAGTTTGGCCAGTAATTCCTTGCCGCCACCGTATTTGTGCCAGGCCAGCAGCATATTGGCGTCCATGCCGAATGCCGGTCCCGACGAAAACAGGGCCAGCGCGTTCTGCTTGCCATAGCTATAGCCCAGCACACCGTGTCCGCCATCCAGCGTACCTTTGGATACCGCATCCAGCAAGGCAAATGCCGGGACCACAGCGCCTGCGGGGAGCACTTCGATCTTGAGTTCCCCGCCGGTCATATCATTCACTTTTTTCGCAAAATCGTTGGCATATTCGTGAAAAATATCGACAGTTGGCCAGGTACTCTGAAAACGGAAATTAATGGGTGTCTGTGCGCTGACGATGGCCGGAAATCCCATCCCCGCCGCGGCGACCGAACCAGCCGCTGCGCCTCCCAGAAACTTGCGACGTGATGATTTTGGTGTTGCTGTCTGACGTTTTTTCGCAATGCGAGTTGTCATGATTGTCTCCTTTGTACCTGTAATCTAATCATTGTTTATCATTTTTCATACATGTTACAAACTGCGACTGCAATGAAGTTTATACGCACAGAAGCCGGTGTTGTCAAGAACATTCAGACATCTGTAAGTGCGCTTGTCATTTGCTGACTTCAGAGGCCGGCCATTGGCGCCGATACGTCCTGCCGCTTACCGGTCCCTGGCCGGGCGGCAAGCGTCATTCTGACGCCTCGCAAGACGATTGCAACTGCAATATATTCTGGAAAACCCCAAGTCTTTCGACCATGTCCACACATCAATGTGATCCGTTGCTGATCCTGTCGATGGTTGAATATGCCCTTCGCTGCTGCGCCAAAAGCAACATTGCCGGGACTGCAATAATTTGCGCTACAGATATAAAAAAGTGCTAATATTGGATCCAATTAAGGATTCAATATAATTGTTTCGCACGCTTTCCCTGGTTCTGTCAACCTTTAGCACCCTTCTTTATCAGCCTGCGCGTTTATCGTTGATGCGTGCATGTGCTTGCAGGACGAAAGGCGCCGTAACTGATGGGTTGGCAATATGTCTCGTATATAAGTTCAGGCGCCTCCAATGACTAACGCTATCGCCCCGCCCGCCGCGCTGTCTGCCGAAACCATCGCAAATCAGTTGCGCACGCTTATCCATGACGGATCACTGGGGATCGGCGTGCAATTGAAGCAAGAGGCATTGGCGCGAAAATTCGGCGTGAGCCGCATTCCCGTCAGGGAAGCGCTCAAGCGACTGGAAGCCGAGGGGCTGCTCACGCACACGGCGCATCAGGGTTCAGTGGTGGCGTCACGATCCATAGAAGATCTGCTGGAAACACTGGATATCAGAATCGGGCTGGAATCGCGCGCGCTTGTACTGGCTATTCCACATATGACGCCCGCCATATTCAGAAAGGCCGAAAACATCCTTGCGCGGTACGATGCGAGCGATATACCCGGCCAGTGGTCCGAGCTTAATCTGGCATTCCACTTGTGTTTATATAAACCCTGCGGCAGACAGCGCCTTGTGTCGATGATCGAATGTCTGGTCAGAAATGTCGACATCCATTTGCGATTGCATCAATCGGCAGCGATCGGCAGAAAATCGCCGCAGAAAGATCACCGCGCCCTGCTTGAGGCCTGCAGGGCCGGCA
>DATGQC010000541.1:0-3775 GCA_035304425.1 Advenella sp. | reverse complement strand
GTGTACGCGGGTGCCGAGCATCCTCATACTGCCCAGCAGCCTAAAACGCTGGAATTTTAAGGATAAATCATGATCGGTAATTGGAATTATGGAACGGGCCGTCGTAAAACGTCAGTTGCCCGTGTGTTTCTGAAAAAAGGTACAGGCAATATTGTTGTCAATGGCAAGCCTGTTGACCAGTATTTCGCTCGTGAAACAGGTCGCATGGTTGTTCGCCAGCCCCTGGTGCTCACAGAGATGGTTGAATCTTTTGATTTTCACATCAACGTACACGGTGGCGGCGAAAGCGGCCAGGCTGGTGCGGTGCGCCACGGCATTACCCGTGCGCTCATCGACTACGACGCTACGCTCAAACCCGCGCTGTCAAAAGCCGGTTTCGTAACGCGTGACGCCCGTGAAGTTGAGCGTAAGAAAGTGGGTTTCCACAAGGCGCGTCGTCGGAAGCAGTTCAGCAAACGCTAATTTGTTTCGCGACATGTCGAAAAGGCCGCTTTTGCGGCCTTTTTCTTTTGGATTCTTTATAATAGTTTTCTGCACTTAATATTTCAATGGATACAAACACAATGGCTTCTTCCTCTTCAACGGTTAAAGTGGGTATTGTTGGTGGCACAGGGTATACCGGGGTAGAGCTGTTGCGTCTGCTGTCGGCTCACCCGAACGTGAAATTGCACGCCATCACCTCGCGTAAAGAGGAGGGCATGCCGGTGTCTGCCATGTTTCCCAATTTGCGTGGTCATGTCGACCTGGCTTTTTCAACGCCTGAAAACGCTGCGCTGACCGAATGCGACGTGGTGTTTTTCGCCACGCCCCACGGCGTGGCCATGGCGCAGGCGCGCGAACTCATTGATGCCGGCGTCAAGGTCATTGATCTGGCCGCAGACTTTCGCCTGCAGGATACGGCTGTATTTGAAAAATGGTACAAAATGCCGCACAGTTGCCCGGACATTTTGCGGGAAAGCGCGTACGGCCTGGTTGAATTGAACCGCGAGAATATTGCCGGCGCCCAGGTCATCGGCAACCCGGGTTGCTATCCCACCACGGTTATTCTGGGGCTGGCGCCGCTGCTGGAGAAAAAACTGGTGCAGACCGACAATATTATTGCTGACTGCAAATCGGGGGTGTCGGGCGCCGGCCGCAAGGCTGAAGTCAGCACGCTGTATTCCGAAGCGGGCGACAACTTCAAGGCATATGGGGTTGCCGGGCACAGGCATCATCCGGAAATCACCGAGCAACTCACTGCGCTGGCAGGCGAGGCCGTCAAGCTGACCTTTGTTCCGCATCTGGTGCCGATGATTCGCGGCATGCTGTCCACTATTTATGTCACCATCAAGGAAGACGCGCTGGATACTGATTTCCAGGCGCTGTACGAAAACCGCTACGCCAACGAGCAGTTTGTCGACGTGATGCCGGCGGGCAGCCAGCCCGAAACCCGATCGGTACGGGCTTCAAACACCCTGCGAATTGCGGTGACCCGCCCAGATAACGGCAATCAGCTTATTATCATTGTGGTTCAGGATAATCTGGTCAAGGGCGCTGCCGGTCAGGCCGTACAGAATATGAATCTGCTTTTTGGGCTGCCTGAACAGGCCGGTCTGGGCGGCGTCGCCATTCTTCCCTGATCTGACGGACATGTCCATGATCGCGCGCGGGTTTCTGTTTCTGGTTGGTGTCACTTTAGGGGGCAGCGCGGCGTATTATTACACGCATAATATGATGCAGCGTGAAATGTTCAGTCAGAAGACCGAGCTGGCCGAGCAGTTGTCTCACGCGCTAATGCAGGAGAAGATCAAGATGACAGAGCTGCAAAGTCGCCTTGATATCTCCGAGACGCAAATGACCATGGATCGGGCGACGATTGCAGAATACGAAAGCCAGGTCAAAAAATTGCAGGACGACCTGTCACGAACCTCCGAGCAGCTGTCATTTTATGATGAGCTGGTGCCGGCCGGCCCCCAGGGCGCGATCAGTGTGCGCGGTTTCGATGCGGTTGTAGAGGGGCGGCGCGTCCGCTTCAAGGTGCTGGTGTCCCGTCAGGCCCAGGCCGGTACGGTATTTAAGGGCGAGCTCAAATTTACGGCAACCGGCACCTTAAAGGGCGAAGCGGCCACCGTCGATCTGATTCCGGACACTGTCGAGCATGCCAGTACGGGCTCAGACAGCATTCCGCCCGTTACCGAGTTGAAAAAACAGGCCCCGGCCCCAATATTAGAACTGGATTTTGAAACCATTCAGCGAATCCAGGGTCTATTGATGTTCCCCGAGGGCTTTGTGCCCAAAAAAATCACCATGCGCGTGCTTGAGGGCAAGACGGTGCGTGCATCGCGCACCGCCGAACTGGCTCCCTGATTGCGCCATATGGTAAAATGAATTTCTGCTAACGGTGGCTGTATCCCACCAGGAGTCTAAAAATGAGTACTGTTCTCGAATCTGTCGATCTGCAAGCCCCTCCCACCCCGTTGCTTTTTACTGAAGCGGCAGCCACAAAGGTCAAGGACCTGCTTATCGAAGAAGGCAACCCCGAGCTCAAACTGCGCGTGTTCGTGCAGGGCGGCGGCTGTTCCGGTTTCCAGTATGGCTTCACGTTCGACGAAGTGGTCAATGAAGACGATACCACGATCGACAAAAACGGCGTGCAACTGCTGGTTGACCCAATGAGCTTTCAGTATCTGGTTGGCGCCGAGATCGATTACAAGGAAGATATCGAGGGCTCACAATTTGTGATCCGCAACCCGAACGCGACCACAACCTGCGGCTGCGGCTCTTCATTCTCGGTGTAAGCGCGACTACGCCGTTGCGCGGCTTCTTAAGCGGGATCCGCTGAAAGCAGTCCTTAAAAGGATGTCCTTAAAAGAGGATGTCCTTAAAAGAATCTCCTTAACGGGATGGCTTAAAGACCTTTTTAAGAGTGATCATAAAAAGCGATCATCAAAAGCGATCATTCAAAGCGGCCGGTCCGGGCTGTCTTCAAAAACCGTCTTTAACAGCGGCCCTTAAAGCATTCCCGGCAACGCTCTGCAAACGCATTGCCTTGCGCCACCCGCCAGACAAATCCGGCTCTCCTGTTTTGGGGCGCCGGATTTTTTATTGATTTGAGTCATGGTGGCATGCGCTTAAGCCGGGTACAGGCAACCCAGCATGGTTTTTCTGCGCGCGCCGGTGACCGACGGCGTGCCGGCGGGATGGCCAGACAGAAAGGCATGGGCCAGCCAGGCAAAGGCCAGCGCTTCCATAGACTGTGAGGCAATGCCATACGCATCGCTTGTGCTCAGGCGCACGCCGGGCAGGCGCGCTTGCAGATCTTCCAGCAGAGCCCGGTTACCGGTCCCGCCTCCGCAGACAATCAGCGCCCGGCTATCGGCGGCATGATGGCGGATGGCCAGGGCCACGGTTTCTGCGGTAAAGGCCCGCAATGTCGCCTGCACATCCTGTGCCGAAACGTTATCAAATCCGGCAAGCCGGGTTTGCAGCCAGGCATGATTGAAAAGATCTCGTCCGGTGGATTTGGGCGGCGGCAATGCCAGCCAGGGCTCGCTTTCAATAAGGGTATCAAGAAGGGGTTGATGCACGGCGCCGCCGGCCGACCATGCGCCGTCCTTGTCGTAGGATTCGCCGGTATGCGCCAGACACCACATATCCAGCAGCACGTTGGCCGGGCCGGTATCGAAGCCGGTGACCGCCTGCCCCGGACGCAGGATACTGACATTTGCAATCCCGCCCAGATTCAGCACCGTTACCGTTTGGTCGCTGGCAAAAATGGCTTCATGGAAGGCCGGCA
>DATGQC010000540.1:0-8650 GCA_035304425.1 Advenella sp. | reverse complement strand
CCCACCAAGCGCTACATGACATCCACCTACGCCATTGTCTACGTCAAAGGCAAAGGCCTAGATAGCATCAAAAAGCCGGAAGACATCATGTCGCTGGATCAGGCAACACTATCAAAAATCAAGATCGGCGCTTTCTCCGGCACGCCGCCGGTGAACTGGCTGTTGTCGCATAGCCTGCTGGAACGCATGGTGCCGTATCAGTTGCAAACCGGAGACCCGCAACAGTATCCCGGGCAGATTATCGAGCACGATCTGGCCAACGGCAAAATTGACATCGCCATAGCCTGGGGCCCGATCGCCGGCTACTACGCCAAACATGGCGACGGTGGCGTACCCATGGCCGTCGTGCCGTTTGATACCCGCATCGGCCATCATCAGTTTGCGTTCAACATCGCCATGGGCGTTCGGCATGACAGCAAAAAGCTGCGCGACAAGCTCAACGAGCTGATCGACTCCAGCGGTCCGGAGATCGCCGCCATCCTGAAGGAATACGGTGTTCCGACGGCCACGGCTCCCGTCGATCGCATTGAAGACGACGACGACTGAATGGACTCATTGACCCGCCGCGGGCCGACAAGACAGGAGACAACGCATGATTGACCGCCCTATTTTCAGATCCGGCGCCTTTGCGCTCATGGTCACGCTGTCCTGCCAGGCAACGTTCGTGCTGGCGGCAAATACCAGCCAGCCTGCCACACCCCCACAACCGGCCGGCGCCGCCGCGCCTGAATCAACGTCCGAACCTGATCCCATTACCGTAGCCGAACGCAAGCTGTTTCTGGACAAACATTTTGCCAACACAACCCGCCAGTCCATAGATTACACATACCGGCAGGCGGGCCCCAGTATGGCGACAATCGATGACAAGGTCAAAGTTGACGTTCGCCAACGCCATGAAGACGGTACCGCATCGGTCAATGTGGATTTTCTTTCCGGGCCGAACCATACACCGATCGCCCCTATTGAGCATGCAGAAGGCAATCCCGCCCTGCTGGGATTTCTGGAGCGGGATATTGCCCAAATGAAGCGATTCACCGGCGGCTCCACTGTTTACTTTCGCAAGCGTATCCGGCTGGCGCTGGCCGACAGCAATGTGAAGGTAGATAAAGTCAACGTCAAGTTCGAAAACAAGCAGGTTGCCGCCGATCGCATTGTCATCCAGCCGTATATCAATGATCCGATGAAAGACAGGATTGGCAAGTATGCCGCCAAGCGCTATATCTTCGTGATCAGTCCGCATATACCGGGCGGACTTTATCAGGTATACACGAGTGAAAAATTCGCCGAAAACCAGCCGACCCAGATCGACACATCCATGACCATCTCCGGGGGGGAAATACCGGGATAGCAAGCATCCCGGCTGTGCGCCGGCAAAGGGCCCGTTCTATGCAACGGGCCCTTTTGCCATCATGCGACCGAGGCCGCCTCTGTCCGCGACACAACGGTTAGTGAATATATACCCCCCATGGACGTTCGCCCACCGGGATATCGGTTATTTTCGCGTTCTTTTCCGTATCAATCACAGACACGCTGTTGGAGCGGCCATTGGCCACATACAGCTTTTTACCGTCGGGCGAAATGGCCATGTTCCAAGGACGCTGTCCCACCTTGACGGTGGCAACGATTTCATCTTTGGCCGTATCAATCACCGATACACTTGCATCACCCCCATTCGAGATGTACACGCGGCTGCCATCGGGACTGACTGTCACACCATTGGAACGCACGCCGCCGGCAAGCTTTTTGATGACTTTATTGTTGGGCAGGTCAATCACATAGATTTCATTGCTGTTTTCAGCAGCGACATAGGCCTTGCTGCTGTCGGGCAGATAACCGATACCACGGGGCCGCTTGCCCACTTCGATTTCCGCAACAGCCTTGCGGGCTGGAAAATCGATCACATCGACCGAATGCCCATCTTCGGCGCTGACCAGCAGCTTTTTGCCATCGGGCGAGAACACGGCATGTTCCGGATTATCGCCGTTCACCTTTATTTCATCGACCATTTTATTAGTCTGGGTATCAATGATGGCAACTGTATTATTATCTTCAATCGCCGCGGCAATCCAGCGGCCATCGGCGGAGACATACACCCCTTCTGGCGACTCGCCCAGGCTTACGCTACCGGTTACCTTGCGCTGCTTCAGATCTACGATCTTAAGCTGGTTATTGGTTTGCTGGCTAACATACAGGTTATCGCCACTGGCGGCCAGGCCCCTTGGTTTTTCGCCCAGGTCCTTGATCGTATCCACAACCTTATCGGTCGCAACATCGATAACAGAAATACTGGCGCCGCCTTCATTAGGCACATATGCAAATGGTTCCGCCGTAGCCGCGGTGGCGAACGATAGCACTGCAGTCGCAAACGTTGTAATTAGTATCTTTTGTCTCATCCTTAAGTCTCCTATAACAACATGGTGGTGCTACCGGCCTGATGAGGGGCCGGGCAGCATTCGATGAATGATCTCCCGATGTCCCGACACGAGATGGGAGACAGCGGCCAGCACATGCAGAATTACCAGACACAGCAGTATCCAGGAAATCAGCCCATGCAGCTGGTTGAAAAATGCATAGATCGCTTTATCTTCAACGCCCCAGGGAGGCATTTCAATTGTGTTGAAAAACTTGACGCCCCACTTGCTGAAATTCGATGCGATATAGCCGGTAAGCGGTAGCATCAGCATGAAAAAATAGAGTAAAAAATGGATGCCGCCGGCCGCTTTTTGCTGCCACGTCGGAATGGATGCGGGCAATGCAGGGGGGCGATGGGTCAGACGCCAGCCGATACGTGCCAGAATCAGCAGGCCGATTAGCATGCCTGTGCTTTTATGTATGTTCACAAAATAGCTGCGATCCGGCACTCCGCGGGGTATGCTTTCCAGATACCAGCCCAGAACGAACTGACCCACCAGACACAAGGCGATCAGCCAATGCAGCAGCATTGCCACTCGTGTATAACGAGGTGCATTCATGTATGTCATCCCCTTCGGCTATGCTTGCCGGTTTTATTGATCGATTCTGCCGGTTCCTGAAAACCAGTCTTCTGCCTGAACTCTATCACGACTCGCCACCTATGTCATTGCTGGCAACCCCCTGTATATGTGCGGCAAGCCATATGCATCCGCAGATCGGGCTGTTGTCAATTACCCCCTGATTGTTTCACCCGCCCGGTCCAGCAAATCCGAACTGCTGCCATTGAGCAGCATCAAATGAAAACGCGAAAGCTCGCTTTTGTGCAGCAACGTCACCGGGCACGCCAGCCGATCTGCGTACTGTCTGAAACCTTCGTCCAGCACGCCATCACGAATATGCTGCGCCACATTCACATTGGAAAAAAAAGGCCGCGTCTTTACCAGAATCAACCTTTCTGCATTCAAATGCGTCGCCAGCCAGGCGGCGATACTATCGGACGAAATCGTCGAATCGGTCAGAACATCCGGTATATCCCGCATCAGGGATAGCGGCATCCATAGCGCAACCCCACCCCGCTGCAACGTCTGGCGCACATGGCGCGCATCCAGCACCGGGCTGATCTGCGGCGCCATGCTGCTGATCAGCAGCCCATACTGCGCGCCGGCAAGCAGCAACATATTGTGGGTCACCAGCCGATCCAGCTTCCAACGTGATTTCATCTCCTGCACAAAATCTGCACCATGCCAGCGGCCAGGCACAATAATGACCCGCCCCCCGCCGACAGTACTTAGTTCTTCAACCCAATCCTGCAATGTGTCATCATGAGCCAGAGCACCGTCAAGCTTGACTACCCACATGTCCCTCTCCTGGTCTTATCTTTTTATAAATATTGGCTCCAGGCTAACCAGAGCAATTTTCGTACCAGAATTGTCAGGTAGAGCGGGCTTTTGCAGACAAATTGCCGGCGCGTCCTGCGGACCCGTTGCCTGCGGGGCGCAGCTGCATGCCGATTGGCAACAGAGCACTGTGCCGGTAACTATGTTGCACACGCTGCTGCGGCCTATAGGGGACCCACAGGCGGCAGGCACTGTGACGCATGCGTGACAATGTGTACCATTACACGCTCAGGCCCAGACATTGATCAGGGCGGCCCCGTCGCTGATCAAAAACGCTTTCAGACCCAGGGCTGCGGGCGCCAGCTTCTTGGTGCGCAGATGTGCAACTCGCCAATGCCGTAAAATGGGCGTGTCCTGGATATCCAGCAAAGCCAGATGGCCTGCCGCAAGCTCATGGCGTACCGTGCGCAACGACAGAAAAGTCAGCCCCATGCCCGCCATCACGGCTTGCTTGATGGATTCGTTGCTGGGCATCTCCATCACAATGCGCGGACTGATATTGTTTTGCTGGAAAATGCTTTCCATGGTGGCCCGTGTTCCCGAGCCGGCTTCCCGAACCACAAAATCGATATCGTTGAAAATGGATAGCGGCGCCTGGCGGCGGCGTGACAACGGATGTTCCGGCGCACTCACAAACCCCAGCGGATTAGTGGCAAAGGCTTCTGACAGACAATCGAGCCTTTCGGGCACCCTGCCGGTGATGGCCAGATCCAGTTCATTGCGTTCAAGCATATTGAAAATCTGGTCACGATTCTGAATCTGCAACGAGATTTCAATACCAGGGAAGCGCTTGCGAAAATGCACCAGCAGCATGGGGACAAAATATTTTGCCGTGCCCACAATGCCCAGATTGATGCGCCCGCGCTGCAATCCTTTCAACCCTTCAACCACATCATCTAGTTGGCTAAGCTGCGACGTGGCTGCTATCGCATATTGCTCAACCTCGCGCCCGGCTGCGGTCAGACGGATCTGCCGCCCATTGGCTTCCACCAGAGCGATGCCAAGGGCATCTTCAAGTTGTCGCAGCTGCGTTGAAACAGCTGGCTGCGTCACATGCAGCTTCTCTGCTGCCTTGGATACAGATTCGACACGGGCCACTTCCAGAAAGGTATCCAGCTGTCTCAGTGTGTAACGTCGCATGGTCATGTATAAGCCTGTGCTTATGTTTTCTTCGATATTTATTATTAGACCTGAAGCATGGCCATTTGTATAGTTCGTTCATACCGGTCAGACGCAGCATCCTGCCGGCTTGATCATGCAAGGCACTCAGGAGATAGACAATGAACGATATCAGCAACGTCCAGATCAGGGATCAGAAAAAACGTTATGCCGCCGGCGTACTCAAGTATGCACAAATGGGATATTGGGATGGCGACTACGAGCCCACGGATACAGATATACTCGCGGTGTTTCGCATTACACCACAGGACGGCGTTGACCCCATCGAAGCGGCTGCCGCCGTTGCCGGAGAATCATCAACAGCCACGTGGACGGTTGTCTGGACCGACAGGCTGACTGCTTGCGACAAGTACCGCGCCAAAGCGTACAGGGTCGATCCGGTCCCCAACAATGAAGGACAATATTTCTGCTATATCGCCTACGACCTTTCTCTGTTCGAAGAAGGCTCTATCACAAACGTAACGGCGTCCATCATTGGCAACGTATTCAGCTTCAAACCATTGAAGGCGGCACGGCTGGAAGACATGCGTTTTCCCCCCGCCTATGTGAAAACCTTCGCCGGACCGCCCACCGGCATTATTGTGGAGCGCGAACGCCTGGATAAATTCGGTCGCCCGTTGCTGGGGGCCACCACCAAACCCAAACTGGGCCTGTCTGGCCGCAATTATGGCCGCGTGGTGTATGAAGGACTCAAGGGCGGTCTGGATTTCATGAAGGATGATGAAAACATTAATTCACAACCCTTTATGCACTGGCGCGATCGCTTCCTGTTCGTGATGGATGCCGTCAACAAGGCATCGGCCGCGACCGGCGAAGTCAAGGGCAGTTATCTGAACATTACTGCCGGCACCATGGAAGAGATGTATCGCCGCGCTGAATTTGCCAAGGAGCTGGGTTCAGTCATTGTGATGGTTGATCTGGTGGTCGGCTGGACGGCTATCCAATCCATATCTCACTGGTGCCGCCAGAACGACATGATTCTGCATATGCACCGCGCCGGCCACGGCACCTACACCCGGCAGAAAAACCATGGCGTGTCTTTCCGGGTTATTGCCAAGTGGCTGCGCCTGGCCGGCGTGGACCACGTACATGCCGGTACGGCGGTGGGCAAACTCGAGGGGGATCCCATGACCGTGCAGGGCTATTACAACGTCTGCCGGCAATCGTATACGCCAACCGATTTGCCACGCGGTATTTTCTTTGACCAGGACTGGGTCGCATTGCGCAAGGTATTGCCTGTGGCCTCTGGCGGCATTCACGCCGGACAAATGCACCAGCTGCTGGACCTGTTCGGCGACGACGTCATTCTGCAGTTCGGCGGCGGCACCATTGGTCACCCCGATGGGATCCAGGCGGGTGCAGTGGCCAACCGTGTCGCGCTCGAATCAATGGTGCTGGCACGCAACGAGGGACGCAATATTGCAGAGGAAGGACCACAAATTCTCAAGGATGCGGCAAAGCACTGCGGACCCTTGCGCGCCGCGCTGGACACATGGGGTGAAGTGACCTTCAACTATCAATCCACCGACACCTCCGACTACACCCCCATGCCGTCGGTTGCCTGATATCACATATGCAATAGACAGGCAAGCAGGCCAAGACAACCGCACACTTTACGACAAGAGAGAACATCATGCGAATCACACAAGGCACCTTCTCGTTTCTTCCTGATCTGACCAATGAGCAGATAACCAAACAGTTGCAATATTGCCTGGATAACGGCTGGGCCGTCGGTATCGAATATACCGATGACCCGCATCCGCGCAACACCTTCTGGGAGATGTTCGGCAATCCCATGTTCGATCTGCGCGATGCCGCCGGCATATTGCAGGAAATCGAACAGGCGCGCAATACCTTTCCGAATCACTATATCCGCGTCACTGCGTTCGATTCCACGCATACCGTGGAGTCTGTGGTCATGTCGTTTATCGTTAACCGCCCCGATCATGAACCGGGCTTTCGCCTGGTTCGCCAGGAAATCGACGGACGACGCATGCGCTACACGATAGAGAGCTATGCCGTGGCCGCTGCCGCCGAAGGCAGCCGCTACTGATGCCGTGAACCCGCCCGCCAGGGCCCGCCTTACCCCCGGGCGTTCCATTCCATGTTTTAAAAGGAGAAGAGACCATGGCGCAAACCACGCTAAACGCCGCGACACCGGAAAAAGAGCAGTCAGCGCACGGCAGCACGGCGTCCGAAGATCGTCAGGCGATTGCCGCCACCTTGTTGCAGCTCGATCGCGAACTGGTGGGTTTGGCGCCGGTCAAACAGCGCATCCAGGATATTGCGGCACTGCTGCTGGTGGACAAACTGCGCGCCGAACGCGGCTTGCGTACCGGCGCACCCAGTTTGCACATGAGTTTTACCGGTAATCCCGGCACGGGCAAAACCACGGTTGCAATGCGTATGGCGCAAATTCTGCATCAACTGGGGTATCTGCGACGCGGCCATCTTGTTGCGGTGACACGAGACGACCTGGTCGGTCAATACATCGGTCATACGGCGCCGAAAACCAAGGAAGTACTAAAAAAGGCCATGGGTGGCGTGCTGTTCATTGACGAGGCCTATTACCTTTACCGCCCTGAAAACGAACGTGATTATGGCCAGGAGTCCATTGAAATCCTGCTTCAGGTCATGGAAAACAACCGGGACGATCTGGTGGTCATTTTTGCGGGCTACAAGGACAGGATGGATCGTTTTTTCTCTTCCAATCCGGGCATGTCCTCGCGCGTTGCCCATCATATCGATTTTCCCGATTACGCGCCCGAAGAGCTGGAAAAAATTGCAGACATCATGCTTGAAGGCATGCAGTATCGCTTTGACGAGCCGGCGCAACAGGCATTCTCTCAATACATTGTCAAGCGCATGCAGCAGCCTTATTTTGCTAATGCCCGCAGCGTACGCAATGCCCTGGAACGCGCCCGCCTGCGCCATGCGTCCAGACTGATGCGCGATCCCGACAATGTCAGCGACGCCGCCCTGCAAACGATCGGCGCCCAGGACATTCGGGCCAGCCGGGTGTTTACCGAGGTGTCGTCCGCCAATCCCCAAGCCGGCTCCCGACATGATCAGCCGGCAGACAACAGGGAGACCTAACATGCTCAAGGCACTGATCTTTGATGTGGACGGAACATTGGCAGATACTGAAACCGTCCATCTGCGCGCATTCAACACCGCCTTTATCCTGGCCGGCCTCGACTGGTACTGGGACGAAGACCTGTACACCCAACTGCTGGCCATCAGCGGCGGCAAGGAGCGCATGGCTCACTACTGGCTTTCCATTGATCCGGAAGGCGCCAGCACGCTGCAGGCGGCCAGAAAGATTCGGCAAGTGCATGCGATCAAGACCGAAGAATATGCGCGCCTGGTGGACAATGGCCAGATCACCTTGCGCCCGGGTATTCACCGGCTCATTATCGACGCTTATTGTGCAGGCATCCCGCTGGCCATAGCCACCACCACGACCGCTGCCAACGTACAGGCGCTGCTGCATCACTGCCTGGGATCGGACTGGAGAAAATTCTTTGCGGCGATTTGCGATGCCGGTACGCCTGGCAAGAAAAAACCCGAGCCCGACGTATATCTGCAGGCGCTGGCCGAGCTGAACGTGGAAGCGATCAACTGTATTGCTTTTGAGGATTCGGAAAACGGGTTGCTTGCGG
>DATGQC010000539.1:0-4132 GCA_035304425.1 Advenella sp. | reverse complement strand
CACCTGGCGTTAACGGGCCACATTTGGGGTTCCGCGGTATTGACCATCGCGACTGATACCTGGAACAAACTGACGACACAACAACAAGACATCATCAGCAAAGCGGCTGAAGACTGGAAGCTTAAAGAGCGCGCCATGATTGCCGAGAGCGATGACGCGCTGCTTAATCAAATGAGGGAGGCCGGTATCCAGGTGACTGAACCTGACCCTGTGCAGTTCCGCGACGCGGTGCAATCCGTCTGGGACGATTATGAGGACAGCTTCGGTACCGATCTGATGGATTTGGTGCGCGAATACTCACAGTCGTAAATAAGCGAGCAATGGCGGCATCGTGTTGCACCACGCTTGCCGCCTTTCATCCCGTTGATTCGGAGCAGAGATTCGATGGTTCACACGTTGAAGATGATTCTGATGGGCGTTACCCGTTGGTTGTTGGTGGGTATGGTGTTGGTGATGACACTCGTGCTCTTCGCGCAGATCATCTTTCGGTATTTTTTGGAGCAACCGCTAATCTGGTCAGAAGAATTGGCCCTGGTGCTGATGATATGGATCACCTTTCTTGGCTCGGCCCTGTTGCTGGCGACCAAAGAACACATCAGTATTGATTTTGTGGTCGAAATGATGTCGCCCGTGTGGCGCCGGTTAATTGCGGCGTGTGTCGCACTGATGCTTTTGGTGTTCAACGTGGCCTTGGTGTACGGAGCATGGCTGGTTGCTCAACGTACGGCGGGGTCAACGTCGCCCGGCCTGGGCGTGTCTATGGCGTGGCACTATGCAGGGCCTGTCATAGGCGGCGCATTGCTTGCGCTCGCGTCGCTTGAAGAACTGATTATCCGCTTTCGCGCCGTGTTTTCGAGTCGTTCGGAAGCCACGTCATGACCGCCACAATTTTGCTCCTTGTGCTGCTGTTGCTCATTCTGTTGAATGTGCCGGTGGCCTTTGCCATTGGGATCACATGCCTGGGTTATTTATGGGTTGGTGACATCAGCCTGGCCATTATGGGACAGCGAGTTACCCAAGGGATTTACTCGTACCCTTTCCTGGCCTTGCCCATGTTTGTGTTTGCCGGCGTCATTATGGAGTATGGTGGAATTACCGCCCGGCTGATGCGATTGGCCAATGCGCTTATCGGACATATTGCCGGGGGCCTGGCAGCGGTTATGGTGCTGGGCAATGCGCTGTTTGGCACCCTTTGCGGCTCGGCCATTGGCGGTACCGCAGCCGTGGGTTCTATCATGATCCCCGCGATGAAGAAAAAAGGGTACGCGGCATCGTTTGCCGCGTCATTGCAGGGCTGTTGCGGCATCTTGTCGTCGCTAATCCCGCCAAGCCTGACCATGATCATCATGGGCGTAACCGGCAACATTTCTATTGCCGATTTGCTGATTGGCGGTTTCTTGCCGGGTGTGGTGATGGCAATGCTGTTAGGGGTTGTCGCCATATTCATTTCGCGACGTCAGGGCTATGGCAGCGACCCACGCGCCAGTTTTCGTGAGCTCCGTAATGCGTTTTTAGCCGCCATTCCGCCGATGATGCTTCCGGTGATTATCCTGGGCGGTATTTTCGGCGGCATTGTGACGGTAACGGAAGCAGCCGTCTTGGCAGTAGTCTATGCCTTTGTGCTCTCGTTTTTCATTTATCGCGAAATCCGCTTGGCCGATTTACCCGCGATTTGCATCAAGGTGGTTCAGATTGCCGTGCCCATTCAGTTGATTGTGGCGATCTCCGCGATGTTTGCCTGGGTCGTTACGGTTGAACAGATCGCACAGGATTTCATCGTTTTGTTTACGCAGATAACGCAAGATCCGCTGGGTTTTCTGGCCTTGCTTAGCCTGTTTGTTCTGATTCTCGGTACCTTCATGGAGAGTAATGCGCTCATCATTATCCTGGTACCTATCCTGATGCCCGTGGTGAAGCAATACGGTGTCGATCCACTGCATTTTTCGATGATCTTTGTAACGGGGCTGTGCGTTGGTGCCGTAACGCCGCCCTTGGGCGTTACTCTGATGACGGCATCAAAAATAGCGGGAATTCGACTTTCGGAGGCATGCCGTAGCCTTATGCCTTTTTTGTTGGCCATGGTTGCAACGCTGATTGTCGTGATTCTTGTTCCCGAATTATCAACGTGGCTGCCGTCACTCATGCGCTAATTTGCTGGGAGAAACAACGTGTCTGAAAAAGCTGCCATCCAGATTCATCCCGACGACCAAGTGGCTACTGCAATTGTTGAGCTGCTTCCAGGGGAATCCGTAAAAATCCGGGGCGTACAAGACGAATATGAGATTGAGGCCAAAGAGCATATACCGGCTGGCCACAAAATTGCGCTGCGTGATATTGCGCTGCACGAGGAAATCAGGAAATACGGTGAGGTGATTGGTGGTGCAACGCAGGCTATAGCGGCTGGCCATCATGTTCACATGCAAAATTGTTTTGGCCTGAAGGCCAGGCGCTATTCCGGGCAAGCCCGAGTGGGAGGAAACGATCATGTCTGATACCAAATTTATGGGCTATCGCCGTCCGGACGGGCAGATAGGGATACGCAATCACGTTCTGATCATCCCCACGGTTTCCTGCGTCAACCGCGTGGCCATGGACATTGCCAACCATGCCGGGGGCGTTACGTTTATGCACCCTTATGGTTGCACGTTCGATACGGAAGAAAACCAGATTACTGAAGATACCTATATTGGCCATGGCCGTAACCCCAATGTTGGCGCAGTACTGGTACTTAGCCTAGGTTGTGAAACGGCTTCCGGTAAGCGGGTGGCGGCCGAAATTGCCAAGTCGGGCAAACCCGTCGAACACATTACCGTACAGATCGAGGGCGGGTCGCGCAAAACCGTGCGCGAGGGCATCCAGATAGTGTCGAAGATGCGAAGCGAGCTTGATGCGCAGCCAAAGGAAGAAGGGGACGTCTCAGAATTATTGGTTGCCGTAGAGTGCGGCTCTTCTGACGCGTTTTCCGGCCTTACCGCCAACCCGGCCGTGGGCGCGGCGGCCGACATTCTGGTAGAGCTGGGCGGCGCCATTGTGCTGTCTGAAGTCACCGAGATGGTTGGCGCTGAGCAGGTGTTAGCGCGTCGTGCCGCAAACGAGACCGTTCGCACTGACCTGCTGACATTGATCAAGCGCTATGAACTAGAGCTCGCCATGTCAACCGAAGACGACAGCGGTGTATTTATTGCTCCGGGCAATATTGCCGGCGGCCTCACCACAATCGAAGAAAAGTCATTAGGCTGTATTTTCAAGGCGGGGACGAAAGCGATTACCCAGGTGGTGGGGTACGGAGAAGCGCCGTCCAAGAAGGGCGTCATCATTATGGATACGCCGGGCTTCGACATTGCATCAGTAACCGGGAAAGTGGCTGGTGGGGCGCAAATAGTCTTGTTTACGACCGGCAAAGGGACCCCTACAGGGTCGTCCATTGCTCCGGTTGTGAAAATCAGTTCCAACAACCGTACGTTCGAACATCTGAACGAAGACACTGATTTTAGTGCTGGCGACATCCTGGAGGGCACTAAGACGATCCAGCAGGTAGGGCATGAAATTTTTGAGTTGGTGATGGACATTGCCCGCGGCAAGGAAGCGAAGGGCGAGTATTTCAACATTCAGGAGTTTGCCATCCCAAATGTAAGCGTGGTCAAAAAGGAAGTGCTCCACGCGCAGATGGCGGCCAATCAAGATTTCCGGTTTATGCAGACATGAAATTAGCCTATATGTATGCCACCCCAGACGTGGGGCATAGTAAGGTCACGGCCATTCAGGGCGACTTGGAACCTACGCTGGAGCATATCCGTCGCACGGGGTACACCGGCGTCGAGTTTCTGGTGCGCGATCCATCCGTACTCGATGTGGCAGCCATTGAGGACGCCGTGGCCAAGGCGGGGCTTGATGTCCCGGCAATCTGCACCGGTGAGGTTTATGGCGAAGACCTGATTTCGTTTGCCGACCCCGAGCCTGCACGTCGCAAGGAAGCAATCCGCCGCATGAAGGCCGCGCAGGCGCTTGCCGAACGCTTTGGGGCCAGCGTCAATGTTGGACGCCTGCGGGGCCGCTTTACAGAGGGCATTCACCCGGATCAAACCATGGATTGGATCCGGCAGGCGGTGACCGAGTGCGCCAACGCGTACCC
>DATGQC010000538.1:0-4894 GCA_035304425.1 Advenella sp. | reverse complement strand
CAAGAACTCGGCCACAGACAATCTGATCAAATTCCTGTTTATCTGCTTTATGTCGATGCCCGCGTTCTGGCTTGGCATTTTGCTGGTTCTGGTGTTTTCGGTCTACATTCCCATTTTTCCCGTTTCCGGGCTCAATGGCGGCTTTTTCGGGCTTTTGCACTCGTTGTTTCTTCCTGCCCTGGTTATTGCGTTGAGCACTGCAGCCCTGACCGTGCGTTCCCTCAGAAGCTCGATTATCGCGGTGCTCAATGCCGATTATATTGATACAGCCTATGCCAAGGGCATGAGTCGCATGCAGATTCTTCGGCGCCATGTATTTCGTAACTCGCTGCTCTCTACAATCTCGGTACTAGGGGTGCATACCAGTTGGGTTATCGGCGGCACCGTAGTGATCGAAGCCGTATTTGCCTTGCCTGGCCTGGGCGGGCTGATGGTCTCGTCCATTGCTGCACGCGATTATCCCATGGTGCAGGGGCTGACCGTGACCTTTGCGGTACTGGTGGTATTGATCAACCTGGCGGCCGACCTGGCCTATGTGGCTGCTGACCCCAGGGTGGAATTATCATGAACAGGATATTGAGCAGATGGCGCAGTGGCCGGTTGGCGCAGAACTATTCATTATGGGCGGGACTGGCGTTGTTCGTGCTTCTGATACTGGTGGCATATGTGGTGCCGGCGGTGTTCAGGATAGATACGTCCGAAATCAATTTTGACAGCAGCCTTCAGGGCCCGAATCTGCAGTACCTGTTCGGTACCGACGACCTCGGTCGGCAGGTGTTATGGCGCTCCATCGAAGCGCTCAAGACAGATCTGGAGATCGTAGCGGTTTGCGTGTTGATTCCATTTGTTACTGGCTCGCTGATCGGCCTGATATCGGGGTATGTAGGCGGATGGCTGGATACGTTGATCATGCGCATCGTGGATATTGTCTGGGCTTTCCCGTTTTATGTACTGGTGATCGCCATTGTTGGCTCACTGGGGCCAAGCACCCAGAACATGTACCTGGCCTTTACGCTGGTGGTCTGGATTTCCTTTGCCAGAATTGTGCGTGGTGAAGTGTTGCTGGTCAAGACTACGGAATATGTTCAGTCGGCAAGGGTGATGGGTTATAGCCATTTGCGCATTTTGTTTCTGCATATTCTGCCCAATGTTATTACGCCTGCCATTGTGTTCATGATGGCCGATGTCGTTCTGACCATTCTGGCGGTTACGTCTCTTGGGTTCCTGGGATTGGGCATACAACCGCCCACGCCCGAACTGGGAGTCATGATTGCCGAAGGGCGTAATTACATATTCGATGCGTGGTGGATTTCCGTGTTTCCTGGCATCATGATCATCTATATCGGCGTGACGTTCTCTCTGCTGGGTGATGGGATTGACAATCAACTCAGGGTGAAGTCATGAATGCGGCAACGGCTCCTGTACTTCAGGTAGAGAACCTGCACGCCGGTTTTGGTGTTCGTGGCCGTGCGCAAATGGCAATTGAGGGCGTGACTTTCCAGGTCGAAAAAGGCCGGGTATTCGGTCTGGTAGGCGAATCGGGTTGCGGCAAAAGCACCACCTGCCGTTCAATTATCCGTTTGTTCGGAGGCTCGCCGTTTGTGATTGAACAGGGACGTATCCTGTTTGACGGCAAGGATCTGGCAGCCATGGACGAGCAGCAATTAGCGCAAGTTCGTGGCCGGAAGATTTCCATGATCTTCCAGGATCCCATGACCGCCCTTAATCCGACCATGCGGGTTGGCGAGCAGGTGGCAGAAATTGTGCGGCACAATCACGTCGACTTATCGTCAGCCCAGGTTCGGGATAAAGTGGTGGGGCTGTTGCGCGAAGTGGGCATTACCTCTCCGGAGCGCCGATTCAATGCCTGGCCACATGAATTGAGTGGTGGGTTGCGCCAGCGGGTGCTGATCGCCATGGCGCTGTCCTGTTCGCCCGAGCTGCTTATTGCTGATGAGCCCACCACGGCGCTGGATGTCACCATTCAGGCCCAGGTTTTGCGACTACTGCACGAGCTGCGCGAGCGTGTGGGAATGTCGGTATTGCTGGTCACGCACGATCTTGGCGTAGTCGCCCAGCATTGCGATGACATGGCTGTAATGTATGCCGGCAAGATTGTAGAAAGCGGTCGCGTGGCCGACATCTTTGCCAATCCACGTCATCCCTACACGCGGGCGCTGCTGAATGCCTTGCCGGCGCATGTTGACCCCAGCCACAAGCTGGAGCCCATTGGCGGAGAGCCTCCCGCAGCTGGCGATTTTCCGACAGGCTGTCGTTTCCATCCGCGCTGCGCCTTTGCGATCGAACGATGTCGTGCCGAGAGTCCCGAGCGTGAAAACCTGACGCCGGCGCATGCATGTGCCTGTCATCGCAAGGAGGAAGCATTGTGGTAAGTGAATCACCTGCAACAGTTTTGCTGACAGTCGACAATCTGCAAAAGCGCTATGGCAGTCGACGGCGCGTGGGCGACTTTCTCACGGGTAAGCAGGCGGGCGTTTTGCATGCGCTCAAAGGTGTATCGCTGCACGTGAGCGCTGGCGAAATTGTCGGGGTCGTCGGAGAGTCCGGTTGCGGTAAAAGCACGCTGGGAAAATGCATGATCGGCCTGCAAAAACCGTCGGGAGGGACGGTTACCTGGTCAGACGGCAGGTCAATGGAGCGGTTCACCCGATTCGAGCGCAGCACCCGGATTCAGATGGTATTCCAGGATCCCTATTCGTCGCTGAACCCGCGCTTTA
Organism: Advenella sp.; assembly: GCA_035304425.1. Taxonomy (GTDB): domain Bacteria; phylum Pseudomonadota; class Gammaproteobacteria; order Burkholderiales; family Burkholderiaceae_B; genus Advenella. The sequence goes on along the minus strand of DATGQC010000538.1, from coordinate 2,156 downwards.
CCATCGGACGCCTGCTCACAGAAGCGCTGGCTACGCATGGAACAGCAAAGACAAAAGGCGATCGGTCGGCAGAGGTGGACCGGTTGCTGGGCATTGTCGGCTTGCCGCTGTCCTTGAAGCAGAAGTTTCCTTACGCGCTGAGTGGTGGGCAGCGTCAGCGCGTCTCCATCGCCAGGGCACTGGCCGTCAACCCCGAATTGATTATTGCCGACGAACCCGTGTCCGCGCTGGATGCGTCGGTCCAGGCGCAGATTATCAATTTGTTCGAGGAAATCCGGCAAAACCTGAGGGTCGCGTTCCTGTTCGTTGCGCATGACCTGAACGTGGTTAAGCGCGTAAGCGATCGCGTGCTGGTCATGTACCTTGGTGAAATTGTGGAGGAGGGCACCAAGGATGATATCTTTTCCCACCCCCGGCACCCTTATACGCGGGCGTTGCTTGCGGCCATTCCGGTCGCCGACCCCCTGATCAGGAATCCCTCTGCAATTCTGGAGGGCGAGCTCCCCGATCCGCACGAAGCCATGGCGGGTTGCGCATTTTCAAGCCGCTGTCCTTACGTGACAGAACAGTGCAGACAAAGCCATCCGGACCTGACGCCCGTTTCAGGTACGCAACGCGCCAGATGCATACGATTGGCAGAAATCTAGGAAATTTTCTATGTATTACCAACAAACAGAACAATCGAACCAGATCGGGCAGCGCCTGCTCTCATCTGTCCGGCAGACCTTTGCGCCTCTGGCTCATGATCTGAGCGATTCAAGCATTACGTTGCATTTATTTCCTAGAGCAAGCGCAGGAGGTAGCCGCAGGCTGGAAGGGTTTTCCTGGCAGGGGCAGCGGCAATTCTATCCCGCCAGTGTGGTTAAGGTGGCTTATCTGGCGGCGGCACAGGCCGCGTTGCGGGATGGAAAGGTGATGCCGCATGAGGAATTGGGCCGCGCCATAACTGACATGATTCTGTGGTCAAGCAATAATGCAACCAATTACGTTATTGATATGCTGTCGGGCACGACCGGCGATACGCTGTTGCCCGAGGCAGAAATGAAGCAATGGTTTGAGCGGCGCCAGGGTGTGAACCGGTTTTTTGCCCGGCTGGGCTGGCCGGAAGCCCAGGGCATCAATGTCTGCCAGAAACTCATGGACGACGATCGCTACGGGCGGGAAAGACTGTTTGTTACGCTAGACGGAAAGAATAATCACAACTGTCTTAGCAGTGATTTTGTGGCACGCCTGCTTAGTGAAATCTGCAGCGGGACATTCCTGGACGCGACAATGAGCCAGGAGGCGGCCAAATATTTGAAACGCTCCCTTTCTTCGGACTTCAAGGTTCTGCCGCATTCGCAGGTAAACGGCTTCCTGGGAGAGCGTCTGCCTGAAACCCTGGAGTACTATTCCAAGGCAGGGTGGAATGGCTGGACCGGCGACGCGCTATCCAGTTACAACAGGCACGACAGCGCGCATTTTTTGTTGCCCCACGATCACTGCAAGGCATACGGTGCGATCACGGTTGTGGTTTTTTCACATGGCAAGGCCGTATCCGAAGATACCACCTTCCTGCCGCAGATCGGCCAGGCGTTATTTGATATGCTGGCGCAGTATTAGGATCGGCTTGCTACGGACGCAGCGGGGCTTGCATTGACATTGACGCAGGAGGCCGGGACAGACGCGCAGCGTAACAGGACAAGTCACAACCCGCTGAAACCAGAAATGATCAGGAGGTCGGCGGTGTTGCCTGGCGCTCCCTTGCCTGCCGTTATACAGCTGCGCGACAGGCTTGCATTGACGCCATGACCTTGAGCTAATCGCTGGCGCCCGGTTGTTCGGTCACGGCGGTGGCCGACGCGGACGGTTCAGGCGCCAGAAATTCGGTGGACGGGCGGCCATCGGCATTGTGCTGCAGAATGCGTGCAGGGCGCCCCTGCGCATCAAGCAGTATTTGGCCAATGCCTGCGCCATTCCATAAGCGTTCGCCGCTGCGACGTTGGTCCGGCAGGCGCGGTTGTATCTGCAAGTGCCGCCGTTGCGTAAACCAGTTCAGTGGCGAGCGCGGTGAATAGAGCCAGCGGTTGGCCCGATCGAGCCACTCCAGCAAGTCCGGCGGGAATTCATTCTTCAGGCCACTGCTGGTGATTTGCCAGATGCGCGGGCCACTTCTT
>DATGQC010000537.1:0-6104 GCA_035304425.1 Advenella sp. | reverse complement strand
TCTTCTTCGTTCTGTGTATCTTCTTCGGCAGGGTCTGGCGTACGCGTCTGTGCGGGCGGTTGCAGCACCTGGTTTTCACCCTCTGTCCACAACTCAAGCTGCACTGGACCTGTTGGTGCCTCGGTGGACTGGAACAGTCCGGCGATCAGCGCGATCACTAACAAAGCATGAAGGATAATCGCGCCGATCAGGCCTTTGCGATTATCTCCTTCATCATAGAATTCGTTAGGATTGTCGAAGTGCTTCATTAAATTGAGATGTGATGACGAGGAAAGTGAGCGGAACGGCTTACTGTTTACCGTCTGTGGATTTCTGATTGACCAGCAGGCCCAGGCGCGTCAGTCCGCTGCCGCGCAACGTGTCCATAACCTTCATGACTTCTTCGTAAGGCACTTTGCCGTCGGCAGCGATCACGACCGGGCTGTCGGGCTCAACCAGTGCTTTGACTTCTTCCACGATATTGGCTTTGTCTATCGTTTGAAAGTTTTTGCCGGCGGTGCGCTGACGCACCTTGACTTCGCCGTTTTCGGACATTTCAATTTCCACCGGGGTTGCCGGCACGGCGGAAGCCTGACCGACCGACGGCAGATTGATGAGTCCGGGCGTGATCATCGGAGCGGTCACCATGAAAATGACCAGCAGCACAAGCATCACGTCGATATACGGCACGACGTTCATCTCGTTCTTCATGCGGCGCCCGCGACCGCGACGGTTTTGTAATCTGGCCATTAGCGAACCTGGCGTTGCAAAATATTCAGAAATTCGTCAATAAAACTGTCGAAACGACTGGCCATTTTGTCGATGTCATTCGAAAAATGGTTGTAGGCCAGGACCGCTGGAATCGCGGCGAACAGGCCGATGGCCGTTGCAATCAGGGCCTCGGCAATGCCGGGCGCGACCGCCGCCAGCGTCGCCTGGGCAGTGCCGGACAGGCCGATAAAAGAATGCATGATCCCCCAGACCGTACCCAGCAGACCGATGTACGGGCTGACTGAGCCGGCCGAGGCCAGAAAGTTCAGGTTGGAGTCCATGGCGTCGAGTTCGCGCTGATAGGTCGCGCGCATGGCCCGGTTGGGGCCCTCGAGCAGGGCATTGACTTCCTTGACCCCGTTGCGACGCGCCTTGAGGAATTCATCCATGCCGGCCTCAAAAATACGGGCCAGCGGGCCTTCCTGTTCACTGTTCTGGGCGATAGACTGGTGCAGGGTGGTCAGGTCGCCGCCTTTCCAGAATGAATCTTCAAAATCCCGTGTCTGGTTGCGGGCGCGTTTGAGGGCAATCCGCTTGCTGATAATGTAGGTCCACGATAGTACCGAGATGACCACCAGAATCAGCATGATGACCTGTACGGGTAAGCTCGCGTTGATGATCAGCGAGATAATCGACATCTCTTCGGGGGTGGTAGGTTGCATAAAATCTAGTCCTGCACGAAAGGAAATAGTTGTCGGATAGGCAATGGAATGGGCGCAGGACGAAAGGTGTCCGCATTTACACAGCATACCTGAATCTGGCTTTCCACCAGCCGGGCGCCATCGCGTTCTGCTACTTGTTCAAAATGGACGGACGCGGCGCCCATTTTGGTAATCCGGCTGTTGATGGCCAGCAGGTCGTCCAGACGCGCCGGCGACCGATAGCGCAACTGCGTATTGACAACGATAAATATCAACCTGTCGTTGCCTGCCAGCGCGGTCTGACTGACGCCGAGATGGCGAAGCCACTCGGTGCGGGCGCGTTCGAAGAACTTCAGGTAATTGGCATAAAACACCACACCACCCGCGTCGGTATCTTCGTAATAAACGCGAACGGGAAAATGAAAAGAATTTTCCAACAAATCAGACCTTACAACACAACCGGAAAGTGTAAAAACCCAAGAAAATCATGAAATCATAACGTGTTTTTCAGCTCGTTATAAAGGGATTTGATGCTTGTTAACATTTCTGCAACAGGAACCTTTTGCCCCTCTGGCCAACGGCGCGATTGCAATTCCACGATACCATCTTTCAGACCGCGATCGCCAATTGTGATACGAATTGGAACACCTATCAGTTCCCATTCAGAAAACATGACACCCGGGCGCACGTCGCGATCGTCAAGAATGACGTCTATGCCGTCCTGGCGCAGCGCATCGTAAAGCTGCTGCGCCTGTTGCTGCACGGCCTCGCTCTTGTTCCAGCCGATCGGGCAGATAACCGCTTCGAACGGCGCCATGGCCAGGGGCCAGATAATCCCTTTGTCGTCGTGGTTCTGTTCAATGGCTGCGGCCATGATGCGGCTGATGCCGATGCCGTAGCAGCCCATTTGCAAAGGCTCCGGCTTGCCCTGTTCATTCAGGAAAGTGGCCTTGAGTTTTTCCGAGTACTTGTCGCCCAGAAAGAAGACATGGCCGACTTCGATGCCGCGCTGGATGGCCAGTTTGCCGGGACCGTCGGTAGCGGGGTCGCCTTCGACCACGTTTCGCAGGTCGGCCACTTCGGGCTCGGGCAGATCCCGCCCCCAGTTGACACCGGCGTAATGGTAGTCTTCGCGATTGGCCCCGCAAATGAAATCGGCCATGTTGGCTACGGTCCGATCGGCCAGCAGATGGATGGGTTTGGCTGGCTTGACCGGCCCCAGAAACCCGGGTTTGGACCCGAAGTGCTCCATGATTTCCTCTTCGGTTGCCATGCGATAGCCTTGCTTGAACGCGGGCAGCTTGCCGATTTTAACCTCATTGACTTCATGATCGCCGCGAACCATCAGCAACCACAATTGTCCGGGACCTTCACTGGGCGTGGTCATGAAGACCACTGCCTTGACGGTCTTTTCCAGACTGACCTTCAATTGTTCCGCCACAATTTCGCATTTGCTGGCGTTGGGCGTGGCCACTTCCCGCAGCGCTTCGGCAGGGGCGGCGCGCGAAGGGAGCAGGCAGGGGGCGTCGGCCAGCTCGATATTCGCCGCGTACTGGGAGTCTGGGTTGTAGACGATCAAGTCTTCGCCGGTCTCGGCGATCACCTGGAATTCATGACTGCGATCGCCACCGATGGAGCCGGTGTCGGCAGCCACGGCGCGGAACGTGAGGCCCAGGCGCGAAAAGACTTTCACATAGGCATCGTACATGGCATCGTAGCTGGCCTGGGCGGATGCTTCGTCGCGATCGAATGAATAGGCGTCTTTCATGGTGAATTCGCGCCCGCGCATCAGGCCGAAGCGGGGGCGGCGTTCGTCGCGGAATTTGGTCTGAATATGATAGAAATTCACAGGCAATTGACGCCAGCTGTGGATTTCGTTGCGAGCGATATCGGTGACCACCTCCTCGGAAGTGGGCTGAAGCACGAAATCGCGCTGATGACGGTCCTTGATGCGCAGCAGTTCGGCGCCATATTGCACCCAGCGTCCGGACTCCATCCAGAGCTCCGCGGGCTGAACCACTGGCATGAGCAGTTCGATCGCGCCCGCACGGTTCATTTCTTCGCGCACGATGTTCTCGACCTTGCGCAGGGTTTTGAGGGCCAGCGGCATATAAGTGTAGATACCACCGGCGTGCTTGCGGATCATGCCGGCACGTGTCATGAGCTGATGACTGATGATTTCTGCTTCTGCAGGGGCTTCTTTTAAAGTATTTAGATGAAATTTTGAGGCTAACATGGCTACCGGTTCAATTGATACGTATAATCAAAGACAATTGTATTTAAAAATGGGAGTGGCCGCATGCTTGATCGCGAAGGCTACCGTCCTAATGTTGGTATTATCCTCGTAAACCAGAAGAATGAGGTCTTTTGGGGTAAAAGAATTCGAGAACATTCCTGGCAGTTTCCGCAAGGTGGTATCAAATATGGCGAAACGCCTGTTCAGGCCATGTATCGAGAGCTTCAGGAGGAAGTGGGTCTTAAACCCGAGCATGTACGAATATTAGGTCGAACACGAGATTGGTTACGCTACAACGTGCCTGATAACTTTGTCAGACGGGATTCACGCGGGCATTATAAGGGACAGAAACAGATTTGGTTCCTGTTGCGCCTGGTGGGCAAAGACACCGACGTCAGTCTGCGGGCGACGCATCATCCGGAATTTGACGCCTGGCGTTGGCACACCTACTGGGTACCGCTGGATGTGGTCATTGAATTCAAGCGCGATGTGTATCATCGCGCACTCAAAGAGTTGTCGGATATCCTGTTTCGGCGGCACGGAGAGTCGCGTTTTTTGCGTCAGCGTAACGGCGCCGGCGCAGTGCCGCGCAAAAACACGCAGCTAAAAGACGCAGGCAGCAGCAAGAAAGGTCACGTCGTTCTTGCTGCGGGCGCCGACACGTCTGCGGTCGGCGCAACCAAAGGCGAGTTGCCCAAAGGGGGCAAGCCGGCGCTGGCGGGCCGCCCAAACGCCAAACCTGGCGCCAAACGCAATTTCGACGCAGGCCATGGTCAGCGCGCTGCGCCGGGACCGGCGCAAAAAACGGCTGGACGGCAGGCGCGCAACGGTCGTGTGCATGCCTCCGATGGCAACCCGCAGGCCCATCGCGCCAAGGCGTTGCCGGTCACCCGCTAGCACGCCGCCGCCGAAAGGGCAGGCGGGGCGTCGCTGTTTCTATTTATGCATGCGGTGCTATTTGCGCGGCGTCAGCCGGGTAATCAGGCTGGAAGTATCCCAGCGCCGGCCGCCGTTTTGCTGTACTTCGGCATAGAACTGGTCCACCACGGCGGTCACAGGCAGCAGCGCGCCATTGCGTTTGGCCTCGTCCAGCACCAGGCCAAGATCCTTGCGCATCCAGTCGACAGCGAAACCAAAGTCGAATTTGCCCTCTACCATGGTTTTGCCGCGGTTTTCCATTTGCCAACTTTGGGCGGCGCCTTTGCTGATCACATCCAGTACCGCATTCATGTCCAAATTGGCGCGCTGCCCGAAGGCAATGGCTTCAGACAGACCCTGCACCAGTCCGGCAATGCAAATCTGATTGACCATCTTGGCCAGCTGACCGGCGCCATGTTCGCCCAGTAGCGTGACCGCGCGTGCAAAATGACCTGCTACGGGTTTGATTTTTTCAAAAACCGCGGGCTCGCCACCACACATGACGGTCAGCACGCCGCCAACTGCTCCGGCCTGACCGCCGGACACCGGCGCATCAATAAAGCTGAACTGAGCCTGACGGGCGGCGGCGGCCAGTTCGCGCGCCACGTCTGCCGAAGCCGTGGTGTGGTCGACAAAAACCGCATTTTGCTTCATGCCATGGAATGCGCCATCAGCACCGGTGGTGACGCTGCGCAGGTCGTTATCATTGCCCACGCAGCAAAAGACAATATCGGCGCCTTCTGCCGCCTTTGCCGGGGTAGGGGCGCTGTTGCCCCCAAATTCGCTGACCCAGGCCGCGCTCTTGCTGGCAGTACGGTTGTATACGGTCACGGCATGGCCGGCACGGGCCAGATGCCCGGCCATCGGAAAACCCATTACGCCCAAACCAATGAATGCGACTTTTTTTGCCGGGACCGGATCGTACTGTTTGTCTGTAATTGAAGCCATGCGTGCACCTGAACGATTTGAAGTGAATGGTAATAGAACGTAAATAGTACCTGTTTGCGTCTATTTTTTGGAAATATGGCTCAGAACAGGTAAAATTCAATCTCATTTAATTAAATCCGTGTGCACTGCATCGTAAGCGTGCCGCATATTTTGAGAACGTGATACCACTATGCTTCAGGATTTAGATCAAGTTGCTGTCCGTATCGGGCAGCTGGTTCAGCTTACGAAACAGCTTGCTTCCGAACGGGAATCCCTGGCGAGCAGACTCAAACAGGCTGAAGGCGGGCGGGCGGAACTGCAAAGTCTGCTGCAAGAGCGGGAAGGCGAATTCAAGTCTATCAGCGAACGTCTGGCCAATCACGAGACCGAAGTCAATGGTATACGGGAACAGGCCCAGGCCGAGAACGTCCAGTTGCGTCAGACATTGGATGGCGCCACGGCTGAATTGCAAAGCGTCAAGCAGCAATTGGCGGCTGCCAAGAACGAGGCCAATGCCCTGAAGGAAAGCGCCAGAACCGCGCGTGAGAAAGTGGAACGCGTACTGGCCAACCTGCCGGGCAATGCGTCAGAAGGAGTTAACTAATGGAACGCATAGATGTCTCTATTCTGGG